>CACKTS010000059.1 GCA_902603095.1 uncultured Alphaproteobacteria bacterium | reverse complement strand
CCGAAAATATTTGAAACACTTAATAATATCGCGGGTTTTTATTTAGAAGAAGGAGAATATAACAAAGCATTAAAATTTTATAAGCACGCAGAAAGCTTAAGACCAAAAAATAGCATTGTAATAAATAATATTGCAAAAACTTATTTAAGTATTGGTACAATAAAAAATGCAGAAAACTATTGCAGAAAAGCCTTAAGTTTAGAAAATGAAAATAGTGATATTAATAAAACTTTTGCATTAATATTGTTAAGAAAATATGATTTTAAAAAGGCTTGGATGCACTTTGATGGAAGACTAGGTTTGTCTGATTTTATTAGTAAAAATACAACTTTAGATTTTGTTAAAAATAAATTACCTAAAAATCATAGTATTAATATTAATTCAAAAATACTTGTTTTAAGAGAACAGGGAGTTGGGGATGAATTACTTTATGGAACAATGTATTCAGATTTATTTAACAAATATAATAATGTAATAATTGAGAGCGATCCGAGACTTATAGATCTTTTTAAAAACTCTTTTAGAAAAGTTGATTGTAATAAATTTGTTGAACTAGGCTATCACTCAAAAAACAAAAATAGTATTGAAAAATTTGATTATGTTATTTATGCTGGAAGTTTAGGAAGATACTTTAGAAAAAGCAGGGAATCTTTTAGAAATACACCCTATTTAAAAAAAATAAACAACTATCGAGATAAAGAATTGGATTCAATAATTGAAAGTCACAAAGGTTTAAAAATTGGATTATCTTGGAAAAGTTTCAAAAATAGATATGCTAAAGAAAAATCCCTTGAGCTAGATAATTTTGATCTTATTTTTAAAAAAGAAAACTCTATTTTTTTTAATCTTCAATATGGTGATATTAATAATGAAATTAATTTGTTTAACAAACGCAATAATAAAAAAATCATTACTCTAAAAAACCTTGATCTATTCAATGATTTTAATGGTTTGGCGAACTTGCTTTCAAAATTAGATATTTTTATAACCGTAAGTAACAGTACTGCACATCTAGCTGGTGCATTAGGTGTAAAAACATTATTAATAAAACCTGCAAACCATGCTGCTTATCATTACTGGGATTATGAAGATGGAAAAAACACCTTGGTATAATAGTTTGAAAATTATAAATAAAAAAGATTTGTTAAATAAAGAATTTATAAAAAAAATATAAGTTACTTTATTTCAAATTTTTTTGAAAGATACTCATCTCTTTCATTAAGCCACTCTTTAGCAAATTCAACGTCTTGCCACTCGTCAAACCACGGGCCACCTCTTGTATAATGTACTGCAAATGGATTATTTTGATTATGGTTTGATGTCCAACCCTCTAACCAATTCCATCTTTCATCTAAAGATCCAATTTCATTATCTTCTAACCACTTAAATTGATGTAAATAAGACCCAGATTCACTATTTACGAGATCAATATTTAATTTTTTGTTTTTGGGGTGAGAACAGTTGAACAGAATAAAGCTAGACCAATTTTTTCTAGGATATATAGTTTGTTTTTGTCCATCCATTTTGTGTTTTTCTTTTGGAGTATAATCATGTTGTACACAATAAACTGCTTTTGTTTCATCTAAATTTTGAAGAAGTTTTGATATATCATCCAAAAAAATAAAATCACAGTCACAAAAAATTGCCCATCCTTGAAAATTCATTAAAGCAGGAACTAAAAACCTTGAATAAGTAAATTGAGTTGAAGCCAAAGGATCTATTGTTCTATTATAATATTTTTTAGCAATAAGCTCATCTAACTTTAAGGAAAAAATATTAACTTCAATTGTAGATCTTTTTAATAAAGAATATTTACACACTCTATAAGCGATATCTTCTTTAGAATCATAACCAATAAAGCAAGATAGTTTTTTCATATTTTATAATATACTTAACATTTTAGGTTGCCGCCATTCAAGGGAATTAAAATGACCTGAATCAGAAAGTGTTGTCCAATCTTTTTGAGGATTGTTAGTTATTTTACAGACCCAATAATTGTCTATATCAGCATTATTAGCCCTAAGCTTCCATCCTTCACTTTTTTGAATATCATTTGATTCACCTAATTCTATTTCTGACATAAACAAACATACTTCTCTTGTGGGATTGG
>CACKTS010000058.1 GCA_902603095.1 uncultured Alphaproteobacteria bacterium | reverse complement strand
CTATTAATTCATATGATGCTAAATCTGCAAAATCATTTAAATTTAATATATTTTCTTTTGCTAAAAGGGCCAGCATTGGGATTGACATACCTTTTAAATTTTTAAGATCTTCATCTTTAATTTTATCATTAACAATTTTAATATTTTCTTGTTTTTGTTCTTCAACAAAGTTTTGTGCTCTTAAAACTATCTCATTTGCTAATTCTGAATCAAAACCCTCTATTTTTTCCAGATTTTCCGCAGATTCTGATGATATTGAGTCTATTGATACATAACCTTCTGTAACTAAAAGTTGTGCAATAACATCTTCTACATCTAATAAGTCAGAAAGGATTGCACTTTTTTCTTTAAATTCAATTTGTCTTCTCTCAGATTCCTCTTCTTCAGTTAAAATATCAATTTCTAAATTAGTTAAACTTGAAGCTAGTTTAACATTCTGACCTTTTCTACCAATTGCAAGGCTTAATTGTTCATCAGGAATAACAACTTCAACTTTATTTTTTTCCTCAAATAAAAAAATTTTGCTAACTTCTGCTGGTGCTAATGCATTGGCTAAAAAAGTTGCTTGATTATCTGACCAAGTTACAATATCAATTTTTTCACCTTGAAGTTCATTAACTACAGCTTGAACCCTAGAACCACGCATACCTACACATGCTCCTACTGGATCAATAGTTGAATCTTGTGTAAAAACACTTATTTTGGCACGTGAGCCAGGATCTCTTGCAACACTTTTAACCTCAATTACACCTTCATAAATTTCAGGCACTTCTTGGTGAAATAATTTTGCTAAGAATTGAGGGTGGGTTCTTGATAAAAAAACTTGGTAACCTTTCAAATCACTTTTAACATCATAAATGTAAGCTCTAACTCTATCACCATTTTTAAATGTTTCTCTAGGAATTAATTCTTCTCTTTTTATTATAGCTTCACTCTTACCAAGATCTATTATAAAATTTCCAAACTCTACCCTTTTTACAATACCTACAGCAATTTCCCCTACTTTGTCTTTATACTCATCATATTGTTTAGTCTTATCAGCTTCGCGTACTTTTTGAATTATAACACCTTTTGCATTTTGAGCAGCTACCCTACCTAGTTCAAGTGGGGGCAATTCTTTAATGATATATTCATCAATCTTGATTGTTTTTTTAATCTTAATCGCATCACTGTGTAATATTTCTCTTGCTTGTTCTTCTTCAGAATGTTTTTCAACAACTTTTAAATAAGACTCAAGTTTAATATCACCAGTATCTCTGTTTATATTTACTCTTATGTCTCTTTCCATACCATATTTAACTCTGGCAGATTTTTCAAGAGCTTGCTCCATTGCTGAAAACACATCATCTTGATTAATATTTTTTTCCTGAGCTACATTATTAGCAACCTGCAACATTTCTTCTCTAATTACTTTTATTTTTTGTTTTGCCATAAATAAATCCACCAAAAAAAAGGTGGGAAATCCCACCTCTAAATTCTTAATTTTTTTTAACCTATATTGAAATATACTTAAAACTCAAGCTTATAATTTGATCAATTTAATATAAAATGGGTTAGCCCCATTTTTTAAGGCTTTTTTAAAATATTTAGTTTTAGGTAATGATAGTTTTGCATATTCCCAATCATTCTTCGACTGATTCACCCATAGATAATCTTTTTTTAACTTAAAAACACAATTTAGGATTTCAGAAATATAGGATTTAGAATCTGAAGCAATATGAATATATGATTTATGTTTTAAAAATTTTTTTACTTTTAAAAAAAAACTATCATTGATTAGACGTCTTTTAAAATGTCTATTTTTAGGCCAGGGATCAGGAAAAAGTATCCATATTTCAGAAATAGTATTCTCTGCACAATATTCATCAAGTAATTGATGCACGTTGCCATGAAATACGTATATATTATCAATACACTCAATTTGTGCTTGTTTTGCTATGTTATTGATACCGTCAATAAACTTTTCACAAGCAATAACTTTATAATCTTTATTTTTTTTTCCAATTTCTATAGTGCTTTCTCCATATCCTGATCCGATATCAATTATATTAAAAAAAGATTTATCTATTTTATTAATTTGAATTTTTTTTACTAATTCAGAAATTTGAGTATTTTT
>CACKTS010000057.1 GCA_902603095.1 uncultured Alphaproteobacteria bacterium | reverse complement strand
GAAAATAGAGATACTTTAATTAATATTGTCAAAAAAACTGCTGAGGAGGTATTTATTCCTCTTACTGTTGGTGGGGGGGATAAAATCTATTGATAATATTCAAAGCTTACTTAAGGCTGGCGCAGATAAGGTTTCTATTAATTCAGCAGCCATAACAGACCCAGATATAATCAAAAAATCCTCAAATTATTTTGGTAGTCAATGCATAGTTGTTGCTGTTGATGTTAAAAAAAATAAAAACAGTTGGTTGGTATATTCCCACGGTGGAACAAAGAATACTGGTATTGATGCTATAGAATGGTTGCGAAAGGTTGAACAATTAGGTGCGGGAGAGATTTTGTTAACCTCAATGGATAGAGATGGCACTAAACTGGGTTTTGATCTAGATATTCTTGCAGAAGCCAATAAAATATTAGGAATACCAGTTATAGCAAGTGGAGGAGTTGGCTCTATTCATCACTTTTATGAAGGCGTAAAAGACGGCGGAGCAGATGCTTTGCTTGCGGCATCTGTCTTTCATTTTAATGAATTTAGTATAATGGAGGTTAAGAATTATTTAAAAAAAAATAATATTGATGTTAGAATTTAAATGAGCGACCCATTACTAGATTTATTTACAACAATTAAAAAAAGAAAGTCTTCAAAAGATAAAAATTCTTATACTTTAAAGTTGCTAAAAGAAGGTCAACAAAAAATTGCCCAAAAATTTGGAGAAGAAAGTTCAGAACTAATTATTGACTATCTTAAGGGAACAAAAAAAAGAGTTATTGAAGAAGCTTCAGATGTTATTTACCATTTATTTGTTTTATTAGTTTCAAAAAAAATCAGCTATGCAGATGTATTAAAAGAGCTAGCTAAAAGAAAAAATGTACGACGAAAATAATATTTTTTCAAAAATTATCAAAGGAGAAATACCTTGTGACAAGGTTTATGAGGATGAAAACGTTTTGTTTTTTAATGATATCAGCCCAATGGCAAAAATTCATGTACTAGGAATACCAAAAACACCTTGTTCAGATTTTTCTGATTTTGTTATAAAATGTGATCCAAAAATTGTTGCGGATTTTTTTAAAAAAACTGAATCAATTATAAATCAACTTGGTATCAGAAATAGTGGTTATAAAATTATTTCTAACTCTGGAATAAACGGAGGTCAAGAAGTGCCACATTTTCATATTCATATATTAGGCGGTGAGAAAATTAGTTTTAAAGATCTATAATTATTCTTTAACTATTACGTAATTTATAATTTCAGTTACACCTTTAACAGTTTTTGTTGCCTCAATTAACTCTTCTAACTGACTAGGTCTTTTTGTTATTCCAGCAATATAAACCTTTCCTTGGATTGTCTCAAAATTATATCCAATTGATCTTAAGCCAAGTGTTTTTGCTGCCAACCCCTTAACTTGTGTAGTAATCCAAACATCTTGAGCATACTCTTTTAAAGAAGCCCTGTTTCCAATTTGAATTTCGTTAACAACTTCATTTACACCATTAACTTCCCAAACCCTTCTTACAGCATCAATTCTAATTTCTTGGTTATCAACAAGACCAGTTAACAAAACTCTCCCATCCAAAACTGTTGAGCTAACATCAACAAATAAATTATCATTAGAGTTAATGAATTTTGCGGCAATATTAATTTTAATTGTAGCATCATCAACAACTGCACCTATACTTCTATCACCTTCAGCAACCACCATTCCTGTGCTAGCCCCCCCTGCAAGTATATTCGCAGGAGAACATCCAAAAAAATTGATTGATGTAATTAATAAAAAAATTAATGTTATTTTATTTTTCATTTTGTAATTCTAGCGCTTTTTTATAAACTTCTTTTTTTCCTATGTTTCCAATTTTATGTACTATTTCGACGGTGTCAGTCAAAGAAAATTTTCTTAATAATTTCTTTATAATATCCTCTATTAAAGGATGGATATTAACATTTTTTTCTTTAAAACTTTTGTTTCCCTCCACTACAATAACAAATTCCCCCAATTTGTTTTTTTTATCATTCTTAAATTTTTCAGAAACCACTGCAGGAAAACCCACAAATACCTTTTCGTTTATTTTTGTTATTTCTTTACATATTGCCATTTTTCTTTTGGGAAGCTTAATCATCATGACGTCTAGTAGTGACAAAATTTTATGACTAGATACAAAAAAAATAGAAGTTAAATTATTTTTTTTGAGCAACT
>CACKTS010000056.1 GCA_902603095.1 uncultured Alphaproteobacteria bacterium | reverse complement strand
TTTAGCAACCTCAATTTCAAATAAGTTTTTATCTAATAATTCAAAATCTAAATTGATATACACATATCCAAATGTTAAATTTTTATTATAATAAAAAGAAAAATTTCCTGATGTAGTTTCACCAACAATTTTTCCATTATAATAAATTGGTTCATCATGAAGCAAAAGAGGATCACCTGGTAATGAATTTTCTAATGAAAACATCATAAGTTTTTTACTTTGTGGAAGCTTATTACTAATTAAATAATCTTTACCAATAAAATCTTCTTTTTTATTTAATTTAATTGCAAAATCTAAACCTGCTTCATATGGATTTTCAGCAGGTGATATATCATGACCCCAATGTAAATATCCTTTTTCCATTCTCATTATATCCATAGCGTGAGCGCCGGCGTGAACTAAATTATATTTTTTTTCATAACTAATAATCATCTCATATATTTCTTTTGAACTTTCAATAGGAATATAAATTTCCCAACCTAGTTCTCCAACATACGATATTCTTTGAAACCACATTTCAGCACTATCTTTAGTAATTTTTTTTCCTGTACCAAATTTGAAATCATAATTTGAAAAATAATCACCAAATATTTCAGTTAATAATTCTCTACTCTTTGGCCCAAAAATACCAAAACAAGCAAAATCATCAGTAATATCTTTTAAATTTACTGATGAGTTTAAGTATTTTAAAATATGTTTTTTATCATGTGTGCGAACACCTGATCCTGTAACAACTCTAAATTGATTTTCTTCAATGCATGTAACAGTTAAGTCTGACTCAATTCCGCCTTTGGAGTTAAGCATTTGAGTATAAGTAATGGCGCCACTTTTATTTTTAATATCATTTGCACATAAGTATTGTAGAGAGGAGTGACTATTAACTCCTGTTAATTCAAATTTAGCAAAAGGTGATAAATCAAATAGAGCTACATTTTTTCTGGCGTTAAGAGTTTCGTGCTCAGCAGACTCATACCAGTTTTGATATCCATAACTATACTTATATTTTGGCTCATTACCATTTCTTGCATACCACATTGGTCTTTCATATGCCGCTGCTTGCCCAAAACAAGCTCCCCTTTTTAATAAATGTTGATGATAGGGCATAAGTTTTTGGTTTCTAGAAGTAGTATGTTGTTTGAAAGGCCAATGCATTGCATACAAATTACCAAGTGTCTCTGTAACCCTCTCCGTGATAAATTCTAATTCTGAGTGAAATTTTTCAAATCTTGAAATATCAAGTGAAAAGATATCTTCTTGCATTTCACCATTCATCATCCATTCAGCTGTAATCTTTCCTGCTCCACCTGAACTAACAATTCCAATACTGTTAAAGCCACCACACATAAACAAATTCTTTACTTCTGGAGTTTCACCCAATAGATAGTTAGTGTCTGGAGTAAATGATTCTGGACCATTAAAAAATTTTCTAATTCCAGATTTTTCTAGACTAGGTATACGATTCATTGCATTAATCAAATATGGTTCAAAATGATCAAAATCTTCCGGCAACTCACCAAAAGAAAAATCATTAGGAACTTTATGATTATTTGTAAAAGCAGGCTTAGCGTTTGGCTCAAAAACACCTACTAATAATTTACCAGCATCTTCCTTTAAGTATAAGCAATTATTATAATCTCTTAAAACAGGTAAAGATCTGTCTATATCAGCAATGGGTTCACTCAAAACATAAAAATGTTCATCAGGGTACAAAGGTATACTTACATCAATTTCTTTTGCTATTTGTCTAGACCACATACCTGTGGCCAAAACAACATATTCACATTCTATTTTTCCATAATTAGTTTCGACACCTACAATTTTATTATTTTTTGTTATTATTTTTTTGACAGGGCATTTTTCTATTATTGTAGCGCCATTTTGTTTTGCTGCTTTAGCTAAGACATTTGCTACTCCAACAGGATCAGCCTGGCCATCTTTTTTAATAAAAACACCACCAACTAAATCATCAGTATTTATAAGTGGGTATATTTCTTTTATTTCTTCATTATTAACTTCTCTTGCTTCAATTTCAAATCGTTGTGCAAAAGTAAGTTGTCTCTTAAGTTCTTCAAGTCTATCTGATGTAGTTGCAACAGTAAGTGATCCATTTTGTTTTAAGCCTGTAGAGAGTCCTGTTTCTTCCTCTAATTTTTTATATAAATTAAGAGAATAATTTCTCAGTCTGGTAATTGTTGCGCTGGAACCTAGTTGACCAATTAAGCCAGCTGCATGCCAAGTGGTACCAGATGTAAGAATATCTCTTTCAAGCAAAACTGTATCTTTCCAACCAAATTTAGCCAAATGA
>CACKTS010000055.1 GCA_902603095.1 uncultured Alphaproteobacteria bacterium | reverse complement strand
TAATTTTCCTATTCTACCAAAACCATTAATAGCTACTTTCATTGTTTCCCTTTCCAAGATTTTATGTAGTTAAATTTGTTTTAATTTTTGTATAAATATTATCAGAAGTGATTTCAAAATGTTTATAAACATCTTTGTAAGGACCACTTGCTCCAAAAGATTTCATACCTATAAAATTTTCATATTTTACATATTTTTCCCATCCATTTATTACTCCAGCCTCGATAGCAAAACATGTTTTGTTTCCTATAATATTTTTTTTATAATCTTCTTCTTGTAGTTCAAAAAGCTCCATAGAAGGAAATGAAATAACTCTTACTTTAAAATTATTTTTTTCTAATTTTTTTGAAGCTTCAAGTGCAATTTCAACTTCAGATCCAGAAGCAAATAAAGTGGCATCATAGTCTGAATAATCTTTTATTAAATATGCACCTTTACTTACTAAATTTTCTCCATATGATTTTCTTTTAAAAGTAGGTAGACCTTGTCTAGTTAATGCCAAAATAGTTGGTCCTTTAGATTCCAAAGCTATTTCCCATGATTCTATAGTTTCTATAGTGTCACAGGGTCTTATCACATTTAAATTTGGAATAGTTCTTAACGAAGCTAAATGTTCAACAGGTTGATGAGTAGGACCATCTTCGCCAAGTCCTATAGAATCATGAGTCATTACATATACTACAGGCAAATTCATTAAAGCTGATAGTCTTATTGAAGGTCTACAATAATCTGAAAATACTAAAAATGTTCCACCATAGGCTCTAATACCTCCATGAAGTGCTAAACCATTCATAATCCCAGCCATTGCATGTTCTCTTATTCCGTAATAAACATAACTGCCCTCATAATTTGTAGCATTAAAAACACTCATATTACTAGTTTTTGTATTATTGGAACCAGTAAGATCAGCTGATCCTCCAATAAAATTTTTTATATATTGATTAAAAAACTCAAGTGATTTTTCACTTGATTTGCGCGTTGCATATTTTTTTTCATCACTTCCACATTCTGTTTTAAAATTTATTATTTCTTTTTTTAATGCTGAATCTAAATTTAAATTAAAAAAATTTTTATATGCTATAGAATTAAAAAAATTTTTGTTTTTATCTTCCCAAACCTTTTTTAGTTTTTTGTTTCTATCTGCAAAACTTCTCCATTTGTTTAGAAGATTTTCAGGAATCGTAAAATCTTTATGTTCCCAATTTAAATTTTCTCTAGTAATTTTAATTTCTTCTTCTCCTAATGGTGATCCATGAGAAGAGGCAGTAGATTCTTTATTTGGTGATCCAAATCCAATTTTAGTTTTGGCACATATTAAAGTTGGTTTATCAGATTGCTTAGCCTGAATTATAGACTCAGAAATTTCCTCATGATTATGACCATCGATGCTTATTACATTCCAATTATATGAATTAAAACGTCTAACTACATCATCACTGCTGCTTAAAGATACTGAACCATCTATAGAAATAGAATTATCATCAAAAAAAACAATTAATTTATTTAATTTTAAGTGACCGGCTAAACTACAAGACTCATGGCTTAAGCCTTCCATTAAACATCCATCTCCAGCAAAAACATATGTATAATGATTAATAGTATCCCCACCTAATATTGTAGACAATTTCTTTTCAGCCATAGCAAAACCCACAGCATTTGAAAGTCCTTGAGATAGCGGGCCTGTAGTAGTTTCGATTCCTTTAAATTCACCATACTCAGGATGACCAGCAGCCGGAGAATGAATTTGTCTAAAATTTTTTATATTATCGAGACTTATATCTTTGTAACCTGTTAGAAATAAGCAGGCATAGAGTAGCATTGAACCATGACCATTTGATAAAATGAACCTATCCCTATCAATCCACTTTGGATCAGTTGGATCAAATTTTAAATGATTTTTGAATAATTCTGTGGCTATATCTGCCATACCCATTGGCATTCCTGGATGCCCAGAATTTGCTTTTTGCACAGCATCTATTGATAAAAAACGTATACAATTAGCTAATTGCGATACTTTTTTTGATTTTATATTAATAGTTTCCAAAATTCCTCGGTATATGAACTCTTTTACACTAATATTAAATTGCAATAAAGTAGCATTTTAAATTAATCGAATTATAAAAAATATGAAAATCCATGAAAAAATATCTAAGTTGAAAACTGTTATTGAAGAAATAAAAAATATTTCTGAAAAATTAGATAATTACAATGACCTTAAAATTAAGATTAAAGAATCAAACAATGAAATATTAAGGTTAAAAAAAGGAATTAATGAAAGTATTAATGAATTAGAAGAGTTTCTTGAGG
>CACKTS010000054.1 GCA_902603095.1 uncultured Alphaproteobacteria bacterium | reverse complement strand
AGGATTTAAAGATTCCTTTAAATTCTAGAATCTTAAATAACATTCATGATAAAAGAGTTATAATTTTTACAAGTATGAATAATTCTAAATCACTAAAATTAAAACAATTAGGTTGTGAAATTATTAAAATGAAGATCAAAAATAATGAAATTAATTTAAATAAAGTTTTTTCTATTTTATATAAATTGAAAATTTCTGATTTAATGGTTGAGGCTGGAGGTATTTTTTTTGCAAATTTAATAAAGAAAAAATTAGTTGATGAAATTCATTTATACAAATCTCCTATTATCATAGGTGAAAAAGGAATACCTGTGATTAAAGGGAATCAATTAAATAATATTAAAAAAAAATTATTAGAAAAAAATGAATTT
Source organism: uncultured Alphaproteobacteria bacterium (assembly GCA_902603095.1). Taxonomy (GTDB): domain Bacteria; phylum Pseudomonadota; class Alphaproteobacteria; order HIMB59; genus CACPNW01. The sequence goes on along the minus strand of CACKTS010000054.1, from coordinate 2,084 downwards.
AATGATAATTTATATTTAAGGTACGAAATAAGATAAATGTTTACAGGAATAATTCAAAATTTAGGCGAGGTAGTTAATTTTGCTGATGGAGAATTGGAAATTTCAACCCAACTTGATCTTAATGACTGCAAGATTGGATCATCTATTGCTTGTAATGGTGTTTGTTTAACAGTTACAGATATTAAGCAAATTGATGGAAATTTTTTATTTAAAGTCAACCTAGGTGAAGAAACTCAATATCGAACAAATTTTTCATCAAAACTCTTAAATAATATAATTAAAATTAATATTGAAAAATCTTTGAAAATTGGTGAAGAAATTTCAGGACACTTTGTTTATGGTCATATTGATCGAACAACTAAGATAAATAAAATTAATGAGCTAAAAAATAGTTGGGAATTTTATTTTGAAAATTTTCATAATCAAGATTCTAGATTTATTGTTGAAAAAGCTTCAATTTGTATAAATGGCATATCGTTGACAATTGCAAAAGTAGAGAATAATTTTTTTTCAATTTCTATTATTCCTCATACTTTTGAAAATACAAATTTAAAATATTTAAAACTTAATGATACTGTGAATGTTGAGTTTGATTATTTAGCAAGATTTACTAAAAGACTTTTATAAATGAATAAAATAAATGATAAAATAAATATTTCTCCAATAGAAGAGATAATAGATGAGGCTAGAAATGGGAAAATGTATATTCTTGTTGATGACCCTAATAGAGAAAATGAAGGAGATCTTATTATACCTGCACAAATGTCTACTCCAGATGCAATTAATTTTATGGCAAAATATGGCCGAGGTTTAATTTGTTTGTCTATGACAAAACAGAGAATAGAGGAATTAGAATTACCTTTGATGAATCCAAATAATCAAAAAAATGATTTAACAGCATTCACAGTATCTATTGAAGCAAAGGATGGAGTAACAACTGGAATTTCTGCAGCTGATCGTTCTCATACTATATCAGTTGCAATAAATCATAATAGGAAGAAAAGTGATCTTGTATCACCTGGTCATGTATTTCCATTAATGGCATGGGATGGCGGAGTTCTTGTTAGAGCTGGTCATACTGAGGCAGCAGTAGATATTTCAAAGTTAGCAGGCTTGAATCCATCAGGTGTAATTTGTGAGATCATGAGTGATGATGGAAGTATGGCAAGATTACCAGAAATTTTAAAATTTGCTAAATTACACAAACTAAAAGTTGGCACAGTCTCTGATTTAATAAAATATAGATTAAAATATAGCAAAATTATTAAGCAAATATCTGAACGTCCATTTGAAAGTGATAGAGGAAAAAATTTTATTCTAAAAATATTTGAAAATACTTTATCAAAAGAAAAGCACTATGCATTAGTTAAAAATGTTAGTTCATTAGAAAATTCTTATCCAGTAAGAATGCACAAGTTAAATATTGAAAAAGATATATTTGCTGAAAAAAATATTTTTGGTGACGAAATAAATCATTCATTTGAAATAATTGAAAAAAATGGTTCTGGAGCAATAGTTTTGATAAATAATGATATAGCCCCTAATATTCTTAAATCTTTTGATCAAAGAAAAAAGAAAAATAATAAATTAGAACTTCGTGAATATGGAGTAGGAGCACAAATTCTAAATGAAATTGGTATCAAAAAAATTATATTACTTTCAAATTCAAATAAAAAAATTATTGCTTTAGACGGATTTGGTATACAAATAATTAAGCAGCAAAAAATATGAAAAATAAAATTTTAATAGTAATCTCAAATTATTACGAGGAAATTTCAAATAATTTATTAAAAGGTGCTGTTAAAGAATTAAAATTATGTAAAATTGACTATGATATTGTTTATGCACCAGGTTGCTTTGAAATTCCTCTTCTGATTTCAAAAAATATTAAAAAATATAAAGGATTTGTTGCTTTAGGTTGTGTTATACGTGGCGAGACATATCATTTTGATTTAATTGCAAATGAGTGTGCTAGAAAAATTATGGATATATCTAATAATTCTTTAAAACCTATTGGTTTTGGTATTTTAACATGTGAAAATATTAAACAAGCCAATATCAGAAGTGATGTAAGAAAAAAAAAT
>CACKTS010000053.1 GCA_902603095.1 uncultured Alphaproteobacteria bacterium | reverse complement strand
ACCATCCTAATTTAACTATTTTTACTAAAACAGAAGTTCTAAAACTAAATTACAAAAATAAAAAAATAATAAGCTTAGATATTAAGCATAAAAATAAAATAATTTCTGTGAAACCTAAGATTGGAACAATACTTTGTAGTGGCTCAATTATGACACCCTATTTGTTATTAAAATCAGGGATAGGAAATGCAAGTGATTTAAAAGAATTGAATTTACCAGTTAATTTACATAGCTCTCATGTTGGAAAAAATTTTCAAGATCATTTGGGTTTAGATTATTTGTATAAAACATTCGCTGCGACATTAAATAAAGATTTAGGTACTTGGGGTGGAAGAATAAAATCAGTTTTAAAATATCTCTATAATAGGAGTGGACCACTTGCCTTAAGTTTAAACCAAGGTGGAGGATATATTAATTGGAATTCTCTAGATCCACATCCTAATATTCAACTATATTTTAATCCATTAACGTATTCAGTTTCATATAAAAATAGAAGACCTTTACTTAATACTGATAAATTTAATGGTTTTATTATTGGCTTTAATTCATGCAGACCTAAAAGTTTAGGTGAAGTAAAACTAAAGCCATTTAAAGGCGGTTATCTGCCAAGTATTAATCCAAATTATTTAAGTGATGAAAGAGATATTCACGATTTGTATGCAACATTTGATTTTCTTAGAAAATTTTCTGCAAATAAAAACATAAGCAATATAATTAAATCTCCAGTTAACATTGATCCTCTAATTGCCACAGATTATGAATTACTTGATCACTTTAAGTCTAACGCGACAACGATTTACCATCCGTGCGGAACATGCAGAATGAGCAAAGATATTGGTACGGGAGTAGTATCTGATAAATTGAAAGTTCACGGTTTAGATAATTTATGGATAGTTGATGCTTCAATTATGCCAAATATTACCTCGGGAAATATTAATGCTCCTGTTATGATGTTATCACATTTATCTAGCAAAATTATTTTAGAAGAATTAAAACAACAATATTGATGAAAATTAAAAAATTAGAAACTTTTACCAAACCATTTGTTAGTTTTGTTAAAACAACTTTAGAAGATGGCTCTGAGGGATATGGTCAAATGTCTACATATCATGCAGATATTACAGCACAAATATTTCATAAACAAGTTGCACCTTGGGTTTTAGGTAAATTATGGACTGATTTTAATGATCTAGAAAATTTAGTTTTAGAAAAAGAACATAAATTTCCAGGCTCATATCTATTAAGAGCAATTGCTGGTCTGGATACTGCGCTATGGGATTTAAGAGGTAAATTAGAAAATAAACCTGTTACAACTTTGATTGGAGGCAATACTGGTAGTCTAAAAGTATATGGTTCATCAATGAAAAGAGATATTAGCGCTAAAGATGAAGCTGAGCGTTTTAAAAAATTATTTCAAGAAAAAGGAATAGATGCCTTTAAATTTAGAATAGGTGCTGAGTGTGGAAGAGGACTGGATGAATGGGAAGGCAGAACAGAAGACATTGTTAAAACAATTAATAAATTACTTGATAGTTCTATAAAAAAATTAGTTGATGCAAATAGTTGTTTTTCATCCGCTCAAGCAATTGAAGTTGGTAAACTTCTTGAAGATAACAATGTGACACATTTTGAAGAGCCATGTCCGTATTGGAAGCCGGAACAAACAAAAGAAGTCACAAATGCACTTTCAATTGATGTTACTGGAGGTGAGCAAGATTGTGACATTCGAATATGGAGAGATATGGTAGAGAGAAAAATTGTGAATATTTTTCAACCTGACGTAATGTATCTTGGTGGATTAACAAGAACTCTTAAAGTTGCAAAAATAATTGAAGAGGGAGGTTTTATATGTACTCCTCATGCTGCAAATTTATCATTAGTCACTATGTGTACGATGCATTTATTAAAAGCCATACCTAATGCTGGTCCATATTTAGAACTTTCTATTGAAGGTGAGGATTATTATCCATGGCAACAGGATCTATTTTTGAATGAGCCATTTGCAGTAGAAAATGGCTGTGTAACTGTTACAGATCAGCCTGGATGGGGAATAAATCTTAACCCAGAATGGCTCAATAGTGCCGATTATCAAGTGTCAGAAATTAATTAAGTATTTACTTTAACCAAAACTAAAAATATAATTTTATAAAGGAGTAATTATGGCAACTTATGAATGTCAATCTTGTGGTATGTCAGTTAATGCAACATGCGCTAAATGTAATGAACCACTTATGAATGATATATTAATCAAAGATGATGGGTCCGAGGTACAAATTTCAAATTGTCCAACTGGACACGGAAAAATTAAGTCCCCAATGTGCTGTGGCTCAGACATGACTTGTTCAATAAGCTAGAATAAGAATTTATTTATTTTTTCATTTACAACTTTTGATTGTTCAATTGTTGCACCATGTTTTGCATCTTTAATAATATATAAATCACTATTTTTGATTTCTTTACTAATTCCCTCACT
>CACKTS010000052.1 GCA_902603095.1 uncultured Alphaproteobacteria bacterium | reverse complement strand
TAGTTGAAAAAGCTTTAGCAATTTATGAGGTTCTTCCTAAGTTAAAAATTAAAAATTTAAATGTAAGAAACATGAGTGGTGATTTATGTTTTTTTGATTTTTTAAATCCGCATATTAGAAATATAAAATTAGATGTTTGTTGTCATATGGATGATTTTGATTTTTCATTTGTTGAAAAATGTAATTTAATTCCAAGAATAGAGATTGGTATATTTGATGATGAGGCACAAGGTGATATTTCTACAAATCAAATTTTTGAATCAGTTAATAAGATAAAACTTAAATCTAGCACTTTTAATTTTTCAGTTAACTATTATAATTCTGATAAAGAGTTTCCAGCACATTATGATGAAGATGTTGATATGGATGATGTCCCAAATAGTTTTACTAAAAATTATAGTCTAAACTATTTACCTATATTAAAAAGAAGATGATAGATGAATATAATAATATGCGATGCTGAGATATTATATTAATAAATATGATTACATGTATATAAAAAAATCTTTGATTATAATTTTTGTTTGTTTTTACTCAATGATTTCATTCGCAAATGATAGCTTAAGCTTAGTAAATAAAGTTATTTTGTGTATTGAAGTAGATAGTGACCATATTGTTATGACTGGATTTAAATTTATAAATGAAAATCAAGTTAAATATTTACATAAAAATACACACACGGAAAAAGATTCTTTAACTCAGGATATTTTAGATTTTAAATCTTCTTTAAATCAGATTAGAATTAATGGAGGTATTCATCACTATAATCACCTAATTTATAGAGATACTCTAGATATTTTTATTGGTGTTTACGAACCAGATACCTTAGCTTGGAAAGGTGAGCGTTGTGAAGTTAAAAATCCAAGGAGTGATGATTTTGTACTCTATTTTAATACAATTTTTGCACAAACACTGCTTAAAGCAAAAATGGATAAAAAAATTTAACAATCTCCTTGGTTAATGTTATGATTTACTCGTGTTTACCCCTTCCAGAATATTGGCTATCATATTAGTATTAGCAATAACTGGTTGGTATGGAATTAGAGGTAATGATCCTTTTGAAAATGCCAAGCACAATGTTGCTTGGAGTCTTCACAGTATTTCTTTAATCGATAATGTATTAAATAAATACCCAAGAATAAGCTGGTTATTGGGCTTAGGTTACGATCCAAACGGTAAGAAATTTTTTAATAATTATTTAGATCTAAGCACACAAAGACAAATGCAAAAAATACAAAATAAAAGGCAGTACAAATCAATTAAAGTGATTTTTGAGGATTTAGAAATATCCCCTTATGAAGATTTATTAGAAATCAATTCATACGAGTACAAAAATGATATTAATTTTACAACAGCAAAAGCAATAGAGCTTTTAAAAACTGCTTCACCAGAATTCTACAATCAAAAGGGTGAAAATTTATTCTTAACATGCTCTACTAAAGACCAAAAATACAATTTTATTTTTTCCAAAAAAAATATAGCTATTATGTCAGAAGGGCAGACCTATAATCCTAATATTATTGAAGCTGACTATGTGCTTCCTGCTCAAATTTTAATTGGAGGGTTTCCGTTTCCAAATAAAAAGGGTATGTTTTTTTCTAATATAAATAAAAGTTCTAATATTTTTACTGATTGGTATTTTTTTCATATAATGCCTAATGGTACAATATTATTTAAATATGTAAAAGGTAAAGCGGGGAATGGTAAATTTCCAAAAATTAATCTTGAAGAACCAAGAGATCTTTGTTTAAATTATAATTGGTAAAATAAATAGGGGACAAAAAAGAAACCAGAGATGTAACTGACTGGAAACCTTTTTGTCCTTGAGTGTTTGGCACTCAATCCCCTCTATAACGATTTTAAAAGAAATACCAAATGATATAGGTGTTATTTCATCTCTGTATCGTGTAATTAAGTCGCCTAGGCTTATCCTAGCACTATCAGAAAAGTCTTCGTACTGATCCCGATCCAACTGATATTCTATCTCTTTCGCCCAAGCTGACGCGTTAGACTTCTTGAGAAAAGTTTTAGAGATATATTTTTTATGAGACCGTATTTGAGCACACCACTTTCCCGATCTTCTTTTCGTAATTGTAGCCATATCTTTCTCACTTTCTTTCCATCACTGTGACTATTGTGTGACTGGAATATTTATTCTGAGAAAAAATCTAGGTTAACTAACAACAAACGCTTAATGTAGTGGGGCGTTCTGTTGCCCGGTGCCCCAAACCGCGCTAGCCTAGAATCTAGGCAGCGATAGCTAATCTATTATCGTTAGCGTTTATAAAAATAGCCCGATAACGGCGGTACAATGCCGAGTAAAGTCTTTATCTTTGAGTCAACGTCGATCCTATTTCACCCCCATTTTTGTGGTGGAGGTGCCGGGTACCGCCCCCGGGTCCGCACAACTTATTACATAAAGCATTTATCACTATAGTTGGAAAACCAACATTTAGATTATAAACCAAAGTTATCAATCAAGGAAGTTTTGAATTAGAAAGATAATATTTTCCTTATTATTTCGAAGTAGTTTCTTATTAAATTGATATGATTTTTTAATATTATGAAAATAAATTTACTCAAAC
>CACKTS010000051.1 GCA_902603095.1 uncultured Alphaproteobacteria bacterium | reverse complement strand
AACAAAAGATTAAACCCTATTTTTGAAGCTGCAAACTTGGAAAATTATATGGGTAGTTTTGTTAATAAAAAAATTAATTTTTTATTTAAAAATATTAATAATTTTATTCCAAATAACCCTAGAGCTTCTTTACTTCATGGAGATTTGTGGGAAGGAAATATTCTCTTTAAAAAAAATAAATTTATTGGGTTTATTGATCCTGGTTCTTTTTTTGGACACAATGAAATGGAGGTTGCTTATCTAAGATGGTTTAATCCTTCCTTTATAGATTCTAAGTTTTTAGAAAAATATAATGATTATATTAAGTTGGATAAAAACTATCTTACTTACGAACCTGCTTATCAATTATATTATGCTTTATGCAATGTTGCCCTATGGGATAAATCTTATATTAAAGAAACAAAAAAACTTTTGCTTAAATTAAAGATATAATAATATTATACACAAGGATTAGGATTGGCTAAATGAATTTCCTCAATCTCTAAAAAAGTTTCATTACTTAAAACAATATCAATACTATCAATATTTTCTTTTAGTTGATCCATTGAAGTAGCTCCTATTATATTGCTAGTAACAAATGGCCGATTATTAACAAAAGCATTAGCAAAAGTAGAGGGCGCTATCCCATATTTCTTTGAGAGATTTACATATTTCTCAATTGCAATTTCTCCTCTTTCAGTATGATGTCTTGAAAACCTTCGCGGCCAAAGAGTGTAACGAGCATTTTTAGGGTTTGCACCTCCGATATATTTTCCACTCAATCTCCCACCAGCAAGTGGTGAATAAGCAAGCAGGCCTAAATTTTCAGCAATTGAAACTTCTGAATGGGCAATATCAAAAACTCTATTAACTAAACTGTAAACATTTTGAATGGACATCATTCTTGGTAAGTTTTTTTCTTTTGATACTTGTAAAAATTTCATCATACCCCAAGGTGTTTCATTAGAAAGACCTACGTGAAGAATTTTACCTGCTTTTACTAATTCATTTAAATTGTAAAGCACTTCTTCAATAGATGTCCAATTATCAGCCGGATCATATTTATAATCTAATTGACCAAATCTTGGAATTTTTCTTTCGGGCCAATGAAGTTGGTATAAGTCAATATATTCTGTTTTTAATCTTTTAAGGCTAGCATCTATAGCTGCATTCATATTTGCTTTATCGAAGCCTAATTTTTCTGCACCACCTCTAATCCATTCCAAACCATCTGATTTAGATGCAATTTTTGAAGCTAAAATAATTTTATCTCTATTTTTTTTTTCTTTAAACCAATTACCTATTATTTCTTCTGTTTTACCATATGTTTCTTTTCTAGGCATCACTGCATAAAGTTCAGCAGTATCAAAAAAATTAACCCCTCTTTCAAAAGCATAATCCATTTGATCAAAGCCATCCTGTTGAGTATTCTGCTCACCAAAAGTCATTGTACCTAAACAAATTACACTTACATCTAAGCCTGTTGTTCCTAATTTTCTGTACTTCATAAATATTTAATAGAAATGCCTTGAATTTGTCTGATTTATAGCGATATTAGATATAATTAAAAGGAGAATTTATGGCTTTAGACTTTAATCAACGATCATTTACTAAAACAGTAGATCAAGCAGCTATTGATGAAGGCTTAAGAGCTTACATGCTTAAAGTCTATAATTATATGACAATAGGTTTAATGCTTACAGGTTTTATAGCTTATTTTTTTGGTAAAGCTTCAATAGTTACAAACGAAATGGGTCAAATTATTGGAGTAACACAAATTGGTGCTTTGTTATTTGGATCTCCACTAAAGTGGGTGATTATGCTTGCACCACTTGGTTTTGTTTTTTACCTTAGCGCGAGAATATCAAAAATGTCAGTTTCAACAGCACAAATAACATTTTGGTTATTTGCAAGCATTATGGGGCTTTCTTTGGCATCAGTTTTTATTGAGTTTACACAAACTTCTATTGCAAGAGTATTTTTTATAACAGCGGGAACATTTGGTGCAATGAGTCTATATGGATACACAACAAAAAGAGATCTTACTAAACTTGGTGGATTTCTTTTTATGGGTTTAATAGGAATAATTATAGCAAGTATTGTTAATATGTTTATTGGTAGTAGTGCAATGCAGTTTGCTATATCCGTAATTGGAGTACTCGTTTTTGTAGGGCTAACTGCATATGACACTCAGAATATTAAAAATATGTATTATGGGGGCGACAGCGAAGCAATTGGTTCAAAAAAGGCGCTTATGGGGGCTCTAAAGCTTTATCTAGACTTTATAAACCTATTTATATTACTTCTTCAGCTTTTTGGGCAAAGAAGATAATTAAATTAATTTTAAAAATTACCCAGTCTTTGATAGACTGGGTTTTTTTATGCAAAAAATAAATGATAAGACAATCTCCATAGTTGAAAAATTTAATGCTGGGGACAAGGAGAAGGCTTTAAAAGAAATCGAATTCTTATTAAGTTCTAATGAAAAAAATTTAGATTTATTATTTGTTTATACCAAAATGCTTATTAGTGTTAATCAAATTGATAAAGCAATATCAATTTTGTCTAAAATACTTTTATTGGAGCCTAAAAACAATTTAGCAATTGAAATGATTTACGTGAACTTATTAAAGGT
>CACKTS010000050.1 GCA_902603095.1 uncultured Alphaproteobacteria bacterium | reverse complement strand
AAACCTAAAGATAACTGTGTTATTCCAGTATTTGCTGAAAAAAAGAAATTGTTTAAAGAAATTACAACAATCTTCTAAAGTATATCTTCAGGCTTTAAAGTTTCATATTTTTCATAAGGCATATGTATCCAAGGAGAATCTTCTAAATAATCTACATAATAATCTGGTTTAAAGTTTGAAACTGCTTTATAAAAAAGAACTCCTGTTCTAATAGGTTCATCGAGATAAAACCCATAAAAATGCTCCATCCATTCAATACTCTTTTTTAATGTTATTCCTGAGTCAGCTAAATCATCTACAATTAATACCTTAGAGCCTATATTAGGGCTAGTTTTTGCTAAATCTCTTGAAAATGTAATAGAACCTCTTTTATTTTTTACACCATCTCCTCTGTATGATTCAACAGAAAGAACTGCGAGTGGGACATCAAAAATTCTTGCCATAATATCTCCTACTCTCATGCCTCCTTTTGCAATACAAACAACTTGATTAAAATCCCATCCATCTTTGTAAACCATTGCGGCTAATTGCTCAGTTTTTTTATTATAATCTTCCCATGAAATATGTAGATCTACCATCAATTTCCTTTTTTTAAATTATAAGATAACCTCTCTTTATTTAAATTAAAGAGAGGTGTATTGAATTTAATTTTTATTGAGGAAGTTCGCCGTCAATACCTTGAACGTACCAATCCATTGTTGCCATCATAAAGTCATCAGCAACTTCTCCTTCAGCGACTCTTAATTCGCCTGATTGATCATAAATTGGTCCAGTAAAAGGATGAAGTGACCCATCTTTAATTGCAACCTCCATAGCTACTGCTTCTTGAATCAAATCAGTAGACATAAGCTTCGTATTATAAGGAGACATTACAACCATTCCTTCAGCCATTCCGTCCCAGGTATCTTTTTCAGCCCATGTTCCATCAACAACTGCTTGAGCTCTTTGAGCATAGTATGGTCCCCAAATATCTTCTATTGCTGTTAAATGTGCATTAGGACAAAATTCTTCCTGGTTAGATGCTTGACCAAAAGCAAGTACACCCGCTTTTTCAGCTGCTTGACACGGAGCATAAGTATCGGTGTGTTGTACTAAAATATCTGCACCTTGATTGATTAAAGTATTTGCCGCATCAGCCTCTTTTCCTGGATCATACCAAGTGAATGCCCAAATAATTTTAATTTTAATATCTGGGTTAACTTTAGAAGCTGCTAAATAAAAAGCATTAATTCCTCTAACAACTTCAGGAATTGGAAATGATGCAATATAACCAATAGTATTTGTCTTTGTCAAATGTCCAGCAATATGACCAGAAATTGTTCTTCCTTCATAAAATCTTGCTGAATAAGTAGAAACATTAGGTGCTCTTTTGTATCCAGTTGCATGTTCAAATTTTACATCAGGGAATTCATTTGCAACTTCTAATGTTTGATCCATGTAGTTAAAAGAAGTTGTAAAAATTAAGTCATGACCAGAAGCTGCTAATTTACGAATTGCTCTTACAGCATCAGCATTTTCCGGAACATTTTCAATGTACGTAGAAGTAACAGCATCACCAAGCTGACTTTCCATATATTGTCTTCCTACATCATGCATGTATGTCCAGCCATGATCACCTGGAGGGCCTATATAAATAAAGCCAACTTTTTTAGGGTCTGCATTGGCTGATCCAATAGAAACACCTAAAATAGAAATAATTAATATAATTAGTCTAATCATTTTAACCTCACCTGCTAAAAATAATTGTTTATTCAATATCTTTATTAATGATCACTCAACGATTCTTCCTAAATATATTGAAAAAAAAGTGGATATCTATCTACCCTTGAAAAAAGGTATTGTAAGAGATGCTGGTGCACTTAATTTTATTCTTAACCTATTACTAGAAATTATAATCAAAACTATCATAGTTGCTAAATATGGAGCCATATTGAAGAACTGACCAGGGAAGTTTAAACCCCAAGCTTGAAAATTCATTTGTAAAATTGAAACACCGCCAAAAATATAAGCTCCAATCAAGATTCTCCCAGGTTTCCAGGTTGCAAAAACAACTAAAGCAAGAGCAATCCACCCTCTTCCTGCAGTCATGTTTTCCTGCCACATTGGTGCATAACATATAGACATATAAGAACCTGCTAAAGCACACATGCTTCCACCAAATAAAATACCAAGTAGTCTAATTTTTATAACGCTATATCCAAGTGCGTGAGATGAGTCGTGTGATTCACCAACAGCTCTAAAAATTAAACCTAACTTAGTTTTGTAAAAAAAATAACTTACAAGAAAAACTATAATAAATGATAAAATAACAAAAAAATATGGATTAAGTCCTGTGATAGGTGTTCCTATATATGGTTTACCAATCATTGAACTTAAACCTATGCCAAAAATTGTAAGAGCTAATCCTGTTGCTACTTGATTTGACATTAAAATTAAAACAAGATATGCAAAAAGTCCTGACATAAGTATTCCTGATAAAATAGAGACTAAAAAAGCTAAAATATAACTACCAGTAATAACAAGAGTTACAAAGGCAGATACAGCTCCGACTAACATCATGCCTTCAACGCCAAGATTTAAAACTCCAGTTTTTTCCGTTACTAACTCCCCTATTGCTGCAAAGACTAAAGGGGTCGTAGCAATTAAAATAATTTG
>CACKTS010000049.1 GCA_902603095.1 uncultured Alphaproteobacteria bacterium | reverse complement strand
TTTGTACCGCCTCCATTGATGAAAAAACTCCTCCTTGGCTTAGAAATTCTGGTAAAGGATGGGTAACAGCTGAATATGGAATGCTTCCTCGATCGACTAATACCCGCATTGATAGAGAGGCAACAAAGGGAAAACAGTCTGGAAGAACTCAAGAAATTCAAAGACTGATTGGGAGAAGTCTGCGCTCAGTTGTAAATTTAGAAGATCTTGGTGAGCGTCAGATTAAAATAGATTGTGATGTGATACAAGCAGATGGAGGTACTAGGACAGCATCAATAAGTGGTGGTTTTGTGGCTTTATACTTAGCAATAGAAAAACTCAAAGACAACTACAATATCCAAAAAACAATTATTAAAAATTATATAGCAGCAATCTCTGTTGGCATTATTGATAATAAACCTTTTTTGGATTTAAACTATGAAGAAGATGCAAAGGCTCAAGTTGATGCAAACTTTGTAATTTGTGATAATAATAAATTGTCTGAAATTCAGGTTACTGGAGAAGAGTTTTTATTTAGCGAAGATCAATATAAAGATATGTATAGCTTAGCAAAACTTGGGACAGATCAGTTAATATCAAAACAAAAAATTGTATTGGATAAAAATTGAAAGAGTTGTTATTTTTCTCAAATAATCAAAAAAAAATTATAGAAATAAATCAGCTTTTTAAATCAAGTAAAGTTACTGTACATAATCTTAATTCATTTAAAGCAATTAAAGAGCCCAGGGAGACCGGAAAAACATTTTTTGATAATGCAAAAATAAAATCAAAGTATGGATTAGAAAAATTTAACTTACCTTGTTTTGCAGACGACTCAGGGTTTTGTGTTGATGTATTAAAGGGGGGGCCCGGGGTAATTTCAAAAAGATTTTTTAGCAATTTTTCATCTAAGGTTAAGGCTTTTGATTACATTATTTCAAATGCAATAAAAAACAAAAACTATAAAGCATTTTTTGTAACAGTGATTTGTTTAAGTATTAAAAAGGGTCACCACATATTTTTTGTTGGCAAAATCAATGGCAAGATATCGACAGAGCCAAAAGGTAATAATGGCTTTGGGTATGACCCAATTTTTATTCCAGATAAATCAGATAAAACCTTTGCTGAAATGAGTTTAAAAAATAAAAATAAAATAAGCCATAGAATGATAGCAATTTCAAAATTAAAATCATTCTTGGTGTAATACCGCTTTTGCCTTTCCGTTTTCAATTTTTAAAATTTCAAGATCTCTTTCTATTATATTGTTTAAAAAACTAAAACTTCCATCAATGCCAGAAAATTTTGTATTGCTTTTATTTAGTAAATCATAAAATGAAGACAGGTTGTAATTATTATCTATTATAAAAGATAGTAATCCAACAATGTCATATGGCAAGGTTGATATTCTAAGAAGATTTTCATTATATAAATTATAATATTCTTCAAAAAGCTTTTTTCTTTTTACAAACTCAATACCCGGATATATTGATCCATCTAAACTAGGCTCATCATAAAAAACTTCATCGTCCCACGCTCCTGTGCCAACAAACTCAACAATGTTTGGGTCGATATCGTAGTATGGTAAAAGGGGGGCAACTTGAAGAAGTCTTAGTCCATAATCTGCAATAATTACATGTGTAAAATCTAAATTTTGTGTTGTTTGAAACCTCTCAAGCTTTATTAGCCTTTTTTTTGAATCAGCATCTTTTTTGTTTGCTAATATTTTTTTTTGTCTATTGAGTTCATATTTTCTTAATTCATATTTTCCTAATTCTTTGATGGCTTCGGGTGCATTACTTAGGTCTTCACTATATGAGGCTCTATTTACAATTACGGAGTCACTTTGATTTGCAATGTGGTCAATTATTTTATTTATTCCAAATCCATAACTGTTTTCTGGGTACAAAAAAGCAATTTTGGAATTATTTGGGAAATAGTCAAAAACAGTTCTAATTTCATTTTCAGGAAAGAAGTTCACTAAATAAACACAATCTTTTGCCAAATCTTTATTTGATGAAAAAGAAAAAAATATAGCTCCCTTATTACAATATTTATTAAGAATTTTTGTATCTGAAGTGCTTAAGGGGCCTATAAATATTTTACCTGATAAATCTATTTCTCCAAAAAAATCCTCTAATTGTTTAGTATCCTTATATAGCTTTACCTCAAAAGAAATATTCTTTAAATTTTTTTGGTATACTGCAAACTCAATTATATTGATAAATTGATTTACAACACTGGTGTCGTCCTCGGTTGATAAAATAATTGTAATATTTTTGTGAATACTAAATTCATTAAATTTATTATTATCATTTGAGCTAGAATTTTCTGTATTAGAAAAATTATTTATTTGATCAGTTTTTTTTGAAGTCTCTTCTATAGTACTTGGTTTATCTATATCTAAATTTTCTTCAGTCTGCATATTATTTGCTGGAGCACATGACTGTAACAATATAAAAAAGTTTAAAAGTATTAATATGAAAAAAGGTTTATATATTGTTGCAACGCCCATTGGGAATATGGGTGATATAAGTTTTCGAGCAATCGAGACTTTAAAAAATACTGATTTCATAATATGTGAAAATCCTAAACATTCACTTAAACTACTATCAAAATTTGACATTAAAAAGAAATTAATTGCTTTACACGATCATAATGAACAAATTGTAATCGAAGAAATTAAAGAAAAATTAAATAAAAAAGTTTTTTCTTTAATTTCTGACGCAGGTTCGCCATTAATTTCAGATCCAGGATATAAACTTGTAAGATTT
>CACKTS010000048.1 GCA_902603095.1 uncultured Alphaproteobacteria bacterium | reverse complement strand
AAAATAACTAATCTTAAATTTCTGAACAAATATATTGTATTAGATTTGAACTTTTCGGAAAAGTTTATTCAATCAGTTGTTAACCAAAATTTTAAGAAAAATCATATAACAATTTGTGGGACTTCCCTTTTTAAAATTCACAAAGTAAAAAAAATTCTAAAAAAAATTAATTGTCTTATATTAAATAAAGAAGAACTATATGCACTTTGCAAAATAAGAAACATAAAGAAATCAATTAAGAAAATTATCAATTTAAATCCTTATATTAATATAATTGTATCAAATGCTGATAAAAAAACATATGGGTATGAAGTGGCCAATTTTATCTCATGTAAACCACCTAAAATAAAGGCTGTTAATGAAAATGGTGCTGGAGATATAATGACTGGTACTTATATTTATTATAAATCAAAAAAACATAAAATGAATATCGCCCTATCACTAGCAGTTGCAGCAGGCACATTATATGCTAAAAGCAACATCACAAAATTTAATCTCAAATATAAATTTATCAAAAAAATAAGTAACAACATTAAATTCAAATCTGAAAAATAAGATGTATTCAAAAAAAATTAAGATAAATCCAAAGATAAAAGAAGCTTTAGAAAATAATAAACCTATAGTAGCTTTAGAAAGTACTTTAATTAGTCATGGTTTACCCTATCCAGAGAATATCAAAGTTGCTAAAGATTCAATTATTGCTGTTGAAGAAAGTGGTAGTGTAGCTGCAACAATTGGTATTATAAATGGGGACATCATAATTGGATTAAATGAAAATGAGATTGAGGTTTTAGCAACATCTAAAAATGTTGAAAAAGTATCTTTACACAATATTTCTCTATCTCTTTTTTACAAACATAATGCTGCAACAACTGTTGCAACAACAATAAATATTGCTTCTAAAATTGGGATAAAATTTTTTGCAACTGGAGGAATTGGGGGTGTTCATTTAAGATCAGAGGATAATAGTGATATATCTGCAGATTTAACTGAACTTAGTCGAAATAGAATGTTTGTTGTATCTAGTGGCCCTAAATCAATTCTTGATTTAGAAAAAACATATGAAAAGCTTGAAACATATGGAATACCAAGAGTTTCATATAATTCAGATTACATGCCCGGTTTTTGGTATAATGAAACATCATACACTGTTGATCAGAATTTTAAAAATATTGACGATATAGCCAACTATTTAAAACTAGTTGAAGAAATTAATCATAATTCATCAGTTTTAATTTTTAATAAAGTTCCAGAAAAATATTCTATTGAAAAAAATTTAATTGAAAATTGGATTATTGAATCAATTGAAAAAGCTAAAAAAAATTTAGTAAGAGGCAAAGATTTAACACCTTTTTTAATTTCAGAAATAAACACCCTTTCTAAAAATAAAACACTTGAAGCTAATAAAGCCTTAATTATAAACAATGCATTATTAGCAGGAAAAATTTCTAAAAAATTTAATTCTTAAGGTAAAGTAGATAGTTTATTTTTAAGTAGCTGAAAAAACTTTTTATCATCAGCTTTATCCATTACGAAACAATTTGGTTTTCTATTTGTGACACCTAACCAATCAACAACTGTTTCCCCTCTTGTTAATTCAGAGTCTTCTTCAACTTTTACGTTAGCTAATTTTCCTGAAAATATACTAGGGTCTAATAAATAAGCTATGACACATGGATCATGAAGCGGAGTATCTTCTGTTTCATATAATTCTTTGTGAAAAATTGTATAAAATTCCATTAATTCATTAAAAAATTTAGAGCTTTTATTATTATTATCTTCCATGAAGTTCATTATTTTTTGATTAACATTAACTTGGTGAGTTACATCTAAACCCATCATTGTTAAATGAATACCTGAATCTAAAACTATATTTGCAGCATGTGGGTCAACAAAAATATTAAACTCTGCAGATGGAGTTGTGTTTCCTAAGCACATTGCCGCCCCACCCATAAAAACTATTTCTTTTATGTTTTCTTTTATTGATGGATCTTTTTGAAGACTTAACGCAATATTAGTCAATGGTCCAGTTGGACATAAATAAATCTTTTGATTAGAGGATTTACAAGTCTGCACAATAAAATCTACAGCATCTTGATCTTGAACTTTATAATCAGAACTAACTTCAATGGGATCTCCCTTTTTGTCTAAACCAGTTTTTCCATGTACGTATTCTGCTGTAAACAAATCATAATGAATTGGTTTTTTAGCTCCAGAAAATACCTTTAAGTCAGTTCTTTCAATTAAGGTACAAACTTTAAGAGCATTATTGACGGTATTGTCCAAACCCACATTTCCACCAACACAAGTTATACCAAGTATTTCAATTTCTTCTGAAGCTGCTGCGAGCATTATAGCTACTGCATCATCATGACCTGGATCACAGTCTAGTATAATTTTTTTAGTCATATACAAATCCATTTAGTTTTAGATTTGGTCTTTGAAGCCAATTATAATCAGGGTATTCTGAATTTCCATCAATTGCATGAATAGTATAGGCATGTCTTGAATTAGGACTTCTGTTTTCACAAGAATAATGCGGGAGTCTTCCATGAAGTAATACAAGAGTGCCCTTTTTTACTTCAACAAAAGTATCAGTTTCTGGAAATGGCTTGCTGGAAAGATCCTCCATTTTCATTTTATTATTTTCTCTCTTAAATAACTTACGCAAAGGGCCTTTATGACCTCCGCTTGCTACTTGTAAACATCCATTTTCTTTGTTTGCATCTTCAAGGGCAAACCAAAAACCTACAGTACTTTCTGGTTCAGTAATTAAAAAGGTAGAGTCTTGATGAC
>CACKTS010000047.1 GCA_902603095.1 uncultured Alphaproteobacteria bacterium | reverse complement strand
ACCTTTTGAAAACATAGAAATTGCTTCCAATAAATTTGTTTTTCCTGAGCCATTATTTCCAAAAAAAACATTACAGTTTTTTGAAAATTTTATATTTAAATTTTCAAAATTTCTAAAGTTAATTAAATTGATGTTTTTAAAGTATCCCAAATATCAAACTCTCATAGGCATAAGTACATAAATTATATCAGAGTTAGATTGTTCTTGTGCTATTATAGGTGTGGTATTATCGTTAAAAGATAATTTAATTTCTTCTCCTTCTAAATTATCCAATATATCCATAATATATCTAGAATTAAAACCTATTTCAATTTCATTGCCATCAAATTTAGCTTCCAGATCTTCTGTGGCCGTACTATTTTCATTATTTATAGTACTAAGGTTAATTAAATTCTTGAATAATTTAAATTTTATTGAAGGTGATTTTTCATTTGCTATTGTGCTAACTCTATCAACTGCAGATAATAAGCTCAATCTATTAACTGTTAGTTGTTGATTATTATTATTTGGAATTACTCTTTTATAATCAGGAAAGTTTCCATCAATTAGTTTAGAAATTAATATTAAATTTTCAATATAAAAAATTATTTTATTTGATGAAATATCAATTTCTATATCAGTAGAGTTTTCTGCAAGTAATTTTGATAATTCATTTATTGTTTTTTTTGGGATAATTACACCAGGTATTTCATTATTATATTGTTTTGTTTTTGTGCTAGAGGTAGCCAATCTATGTCCATCTGTACCAACAAAAGTCAGTATGCTCGATTCATCATTAGAAGATATATTAAAGTACAAACCATTTAAAAAATACCTAGTTTCTTCATTTGATATAGCAAATTTTGTTTTATTTATAAGATTAAAAATAGTCTCAGCTTTTACTGTTATCTTTTTTCCAGATGATTTTGTCTCAATAATTGGAAATTCATCTTTTGGTAAACATGACAAAGAAAATTTTGAAACATTAGATCTAATTGTTAAAATTTTACTATCATTAGATATAAATTCTACCTCATTTGTATCAGGTAATTTTTTTATTATATCAAACATTATTTGTGCATTTAGAGTTGTAGATCCTTGCTCAACTACATCACAATTAATGGTTTCCCTTATAGATATATCCATATCTGTTGATGATAGAGTAAGAGTATTCTGATCTGCTTCAATTAAAATATTTGAAAGAATTGGTAATGTGTTCCTCTTATTTACAATACTTTGTAAATGAGATAGTGTTTTAAAAATAACGGGTTTTGTAACAATAAATTTCATTAAATAAAATATAAAGAAATATTTATTAAGAATCTATAAGTCTTTTTAATAACTCAATATCCTCACTAAAATTAACATCCTGAAGCTTCAATTCTTCAATTTTCTTAACTGCATGCATTACTGTTGTGTGATCTCTACCTCCAAATTTTCGACCTATTTCAGGCAGTGATCTAGAAGTAATTGATTTTGAAAGATACATAGCTATTTGTCTTGGCCTAGCAACAGACCTGGATCTTCTTGGAGAATGCATATCTGTGATCCTTATATTGTAATGTTCTGCAACTTTTTTTTGAATTTCTTCTATAGTAATTTTTTTATTAGAAGTTTTAAGAAGGTCTTGCAAAACAACCTGGGCGGTCTCAACACTTATTGGCGTTCCAACTAAAGTTGCATGAGCAACAAGTCTATTTAGAGCGCCTTCCATTTCTCTAACATTAGAAATAATTCTATGGGATAAAAATTCTAAAACCTTTGATGGAATTTCAACACCTCTTTTTTGAGCTTTTTCGATTAAAATACCTAAGCGCAATTCATAAGTAGTTGGGTGAATATCTGCAACTAATCCACAACCTAGTCTAGATTTAAGTCTATCCTGTACCCCATCTAAATCTGAAGGTGATTTATCTGCCGATATTACTATTTGTTTATTTTGCTCAATTAAAGCATTAAATGTATGGAAAAATTCTTCTTGAGTATTATCTTTACCACTAATAAATTGAACATCATCTATCATTAAAACATCTATTGATCTAAATTGTTCTTTAAAAGCAGAGGTATCTTTATATCTCAACGCTCTTACAAATTGATACATGAATTTTTCAGCTGATAAATAAATTACTTTTCTCTCAGGTTGAAGTTCTTTAATTTTCCAACCAATAGCATGCATAAGATGAGTTTTTCCTAGACCAACACCTCCATATAAAAATAATGGATTAAATGATACTGTGTCTGCCTCTGCTACTCTTTGTGAAGCAGCAAATGCAAGCTCATTAGGTTTCCCTACTACAAAATTTTCAAAAGTAAAACGTGGGTCAAGAGGTGCGCCAAACTCATTAGGATATACAGATTGCTGATTAGATCTAATATCTAGTGACGATTTCCAATGATTATCGGTACTCTTTATTGTTCTTGCTGTTCCTGGAACAATTCTTCCACCATTTGGTTTAACTACGAACTTTATAACATCAATATCTTTGATATATTTTTTTGATTCAGTTTTAACCTTATCAGAATAATTATTTACTATCCAATCCCTCAAAAACTTGGTGGGTAATGAAAAAGAAAGTGTAGTATTTTCTATAGAAACAAAATTTAAATGTTTTAACCAGTTATTGTATGCACTATCACCAACAATTTTTTTTAAATCTTTTTTAAGAGAGAGCCAATTTTTTTCTACAGACAAATCAAATTTATTGCTCATTAGCCCCCTAATAGTAATCGATTTTTTTTATTTAAATTTTACGTAAAAAAATCAAAGCCGTAAAATTAACTATTATTTATAATCACCAATTATAATAATGATAATCAATACTCTTTACGTATTTTTATCAAGAATAAAAGTGAAAAAATTAAAAAAAATTTTAATTTTTTTT
>CACKTS010000046.1 GCA_902603095.1 uncultured Alphaproteobacteria bacterium | reverse complement strand
GATTCTTCTAGCGATTTTGGATCAATTTCATCTAAACCTAATAAAAATACAACAGGTTTATTTTTATAAATTTGTTCTTTAAGTTTTTTTTCAAAATCACCATCAAAAACCTTATTAACAAAACCAAGTTCCAATGATCCCACCCTTGATATATCTTGATTTAAAACATTTAAGGGATTGAAAGAACCTGAAAAGTTTGGTAATTTTTTAGCAATTTCAGCACAAGTTTTTAAAATTGAACTACCCTGACTGGTATTGATTGCTGATGTTCCAACAATTATTATAGGATTTTTAGCATTAAATAAATCTTTAGAAAATTCTGATTTATTATCCAAAATATCATTAAGTCCTCCTAAAGAATTAGAAATCTTTGAGTATGAGTAATTCAAATCAAGATCAGGTCCAATAAGGCCTACTTTACAGTTATTATTAATAAATGCTTTTCTTATTCTTGCATTTAAAACACTTGCTTCCCATCTTGGATTAGATCCAATCAAAAGAATTGCATCAGCATTTTCAACTTCTTGAATAGAAGAATTAAATTTGTAACTTTCATCTTCGTTATGAATAATCTGAGCATTATCAAATCTACAATCATGCAAGTCAGAACCTAGCCCTGCTAAAAAAAGTTTTGTCGCTATTATAGTTTCGGCATCTGTAAATTTTCCAGATAAAGTTATAGTTTTATCTTTACCTCTTTTGTTTATTTCATTTTTAATTTTATCTAATGCATTATCCCAGTCAGAAACATTTAGTTTATTATTTTCTCTAATATAAATCTTATCTAATCTTTGTCTTGATAGGCCATCTATAGCAAATCTTGTTTTATCATTAATCCATTCTTCATTTGTATCTTCATTTATAAGAGGTAATACTCTTAAAACTTGTTTACCCCTTGTATCAACTCTTATACTGGATCCAATTCCATCTAAAACATCGTGAGTTTCAGTTTTACTTAATTCCCAAGGTCGAGATTTAAATGCGTAAGGTTTACTTGTTAAAGCTCCTACTGGACATAAATCAATAACATTACCAGATAATTCAGATTCGATAGTTTTTTCTAGATAAGTTGTAATTTCAGCGTTCTCTCCTCTTCCAAGAAGCCCTAAATCGTCAACACCAGCTACCTCAGTTGAAAATCTTACACATCTTGTGCAATGAATGCATCTTGTCATGATAGTGCTTACTAGCGGCCCCATGTGTTTGTTTTTTACAGCCCTCTTATTTTCTTCGTATCTTGATTTATCAAAACCATAATAAAGTGCCTGATCCTGAAGATCGCACTCACCTCCTTGATCACAAATTGGACAATCTAGCGGATGGTTTATCAAAAGAAATTCCATAACACCCTTTCTTGCCTTTTTAACCATTTCAGAATCTGTCTTAATAACCATTCCATCTCCTGCAGGCATAGCACAAGAAGCAATTGGTTTTGGAGGGCCTTTCTCCATTTCTACAAGACACATTCTGCAATTTCCAGCAATGGATAGTTTTTCATGATAACAAAATCTTGGAATTTCAGCGCCAGCTAATTCACAGGCTTGCATTACTGTCATACCATTTTTGAATTCAACTTTTTTATTATCAATAATAATAGTAGGCATTATGCAACTTCTCCAAATCGATATTCTTTTATTCTTCTCTCAACTTCGGGTCTAAAATGTCTCATAAGTCCTTGTATTGGCCAAGCAGCTGCATCTCCTAAAGCACAAATAGTATGACCTTCTACCTGTTTAGTTACATCTAAAAGCTTATCAATATCATTAACTTGCGCACTACCTTTAACCATTTTTTCCATCATCCTAAACATCCAACCTGTTCCTTCTCTACAAGGTGTGCATTGACCACAGCTTTCATGTTTATAAAAATGAGAAAGCCGACATATAGCATCAACAATGTCAGTGGATTTATTCATTACTATAACTGCTGCTGTACCAAGACCACTTTGAACTTCTTTTAAGCTATCGAAATCCATCTTAACTGTGTCGCATATTGATTTAGGAATAAGTGGAACACTTGCACCTCCAGGGATTACTGCTAATAAATTATCCCATCCACCAATTACTCCACCAGCATGATTTTCAATAAGCTCTTTTAATCCGATACCCATTTCTTCTTCAACATTACATGGGTTATTTACATGACCTGAAATACTAAATATTTTTGAACCAGTATTATTTTCTCTGCCTAAACTGCTAAACCAAGATGCTCCTTTTCTAATAATAGTCGGTGCTACAGCAATAGTTTCAACATTTGTAACTGTTGTTGGACATCCATATAATCCAGCAACTGCTGGGAAAGGAGGCTTTAATCTTGGCTGACCTTTTTTTCCTTCAAGACTCTCTAAAAGAGCTGTTTCTTCACCACAAATATAAGCCCCTGCACCTCGGTGCAAATAAATATCATAATTCCAGTTAGTCCCGCATGCATTCTTACCAATTAAATTGTTTTCATACGCTTCATCAATTGCTTTCTGAAGGTTTGATGCTTCATCATAGTATTCCCCCCTAATATAAATATAACAAGTATTTGCATGCATAGCAAAACCAGCAATTAAACAACCTTCTAATAAAAGATGTGGATCATTTCTCATTATTTCTCTGTCTTTACATGTTCCAGGTTCAGATTCATCAGCATTGACTACTAAATAATGAGGTTTACCAGAATCTTTTGGCATAAATGACCATTTCAATCCTGCAGGAAAACCAGCTCCACCTCTTCCACGTAATTGACTACTTTTAATTTCTTCAACAATAAAATCAGATCCTTTTTCAATGATTTCTTTAGTATTAGACCAAACATCTCTGCTTTTAGCTCCAGTTAAAGACCAGTCATCAAAACCATATAAATTATTAAAAATTTTATCTTCTTCTCTAAGCATTTTTTTCTCTTTGAGGATGGGAGGTTTGTCTTCCTATCTGTGAACCTTTGGTAATTTTTTTGCTTTGTTTTAAATCATTTAATATTTTTTTAAAACTATCTTCATCAAGATCTTCATAGTAATCATCATTTATTTGAACCATAGGGGCATTACAACAAGCACCTAGGCATTCAACCTCAACAATAGT
>CACKTS010000045.1 GCA_902603095.1 uncultured Alphaproteobacteria bacterium | reverse complement strand
TAAGATATTTATTGAATAGCCTTATAGTATCATTTTCTTCTATGATAATTTCAGTAATTCTATCACTTTTAGCAGCCTATGGATTACACAAACTGAAATTTTATGGAAACCAATTAGTAGAGCAAAGTTTATTAGTAACATATGCTTTTCCAGGAGTAATATTATTAATACCAATGTATTTAATGCTAAGTAAAATTGGACTTTTGAATACATATTTTGCTCTTATTATAATTAACGTCACATTTGCCTCTCCATTTGCAGTATGGATGTTAAAAGCTTTCTTTAAAATGATACCTAATGAAATAGAAGAGGCTGCCTACATTGATGGAGCCTCAAGATTAAGAATTTTATATTCCATCATACTCCCCCTTGCATCTCCGGGTATAGCAAGTATAGCTATTTTTTGTTTTATAATATCATGGACTGAGTATATGTTTGCCTCAATTCTAATTAGTGGAGATGACATGAGAACTATGCCAGTTGGTTTGGCTTCAATCGTTGGTCAATATCAAATTGATTGGGGTTTTTTACTTGCTGGAGCAACTATAGCTAGTCTACCAGTTATAATTTTATTTATTTTTGTTGGTAAATACTTTGTTAGTGGTTTAACTGATGGGGCAATTAAATAATTGTATTAAAAGTGAATAAAATAACAGGCACTATAGTAAATTATGATTCAATTTTTGAAGGTGAAATTGAATTTGATCATAATATTAAAAAATTAAAAAATACTAAAAACACTAATACTAAAAGTTATATTATTCCTGGTTTTATTGATCTTCATTGTCATGGAGG
The DNA here is from genome assembly GCA_902603095.1 of uncultured Alphaproteobacteria bacterium. Taxonomy (GTDB): domain Bacteria; phylum Pseudomonadota; class Alphaproteobacteria; order HIMB59; genus CACPNW01. Next base: position 2,339 of record CACKTS010000045.1, on the reverse strand, counting down.
TGGAGGCTTTGATACAATGGACGGTAATGATGCAATAGACAGTATGTCTAAATATCATTTATCAAAAGGAACAACTTCTATTCTACCTACTACATGGACAAGTACTTTTGATCATACTTTAAGATCACTTAATGGATTTAATTCATTGATTAACAAAAATTCAAATATCTTAGGGGTCCATTTAGAGGGCCCTTTTATAAATCCAAGTAAATTAGGTGCACAACCATCTAGAACACAGTTACCATCAAAGGAATTTATTGAGAATATTTTAAAAATAGCGCCGATTAAAACAATTACATTAGCACCAGAGATAGATAATATGAGAGATTTTATACCTTTTCTTATTGAAAAAAAAATTAATGTACAATTTGGCCATTCTCTTGCTGACAGTGATTGCTGTGAAAAATATATGAACAAATACAAAGTAAGTTTTACGCATTTATACAATGCTATGTCAGATAATAATCATAGAAAACCAGGTGTTTTATCTTCTGCATTATCAAAAGGTAAATTTGCTGAAATTATTTGTGATTTGAATCATGTAAGTAAAGAGTCAATTCTTATTGCAAAAAAATGTATTCCTGACTTGTATGCTATAACTGATGCAATAAGTGCATGTGGATTAAGTAATGGAGACTATAAATTTGCAGGGGTAGATATTACTAAGAATGATAATAAGGTTGTGATTAAAGAGTCAGGTACTTTAGCAGGGAGTATAGTAAATATGCATGAAACTTTTTTAAACTTATTAAAAATAAATATATCTTTGGAGGATGCAGTTAAAATGACAAGTTTTTCTGCTGCTAAATATTTAAATGAAAGCACTATAGGTTACTTAAAAGAAGGTAACAGATCAAATTTTCTTGTTTTAGATAAAGACTTAAATATAGAAAAAATTTTTTTAAATGGAAATTTAATTAATGAATGAATCCATAGTTTTAAAAGAATCGTTTAGTATACCAAGTGTTATAGGTAAGTTTACTTTAATTGATAAAAATCCTTATCAAGAAATAGCAAATTTAATTAATCAAAAAAAAATTAAATATATAGTTACTGTGGCAAGAGGAACTTCTGATTGTGCAGCTTTATATAGTTCTTATATTTTTGCTAAATATTTAGGTATTCCTTCTTATAGTATGCCACCATCAATAATTACTTTAGAAAATTCTAAATTTGATTTTACTCAAGCTTTAGTGATAGTTATTAGTCAATCAGGTAAAAGTTCTGATTTAATTGAGTGTGAAAAAAAATGTCAAGAAATGGGAGCTATTACAATGCTAATATGTAATAATGAAAATAGTATCATTATTAATTCTGCTAATTATTTCTTTAATATGTATGCTGGTACAGAAAAAAGTGTAGCCGCTACTAAAACATTCGTACAAACTTTATTGATATTAAATAAACTAGTTTTTATTTGTGAGGGAAGAAAACAAATTAATGACAGTATAAAAGTCTTAAGTGACACACTTTTAGAAGATGAAAATAATCAATGGAATATTAATCTAGTTGATAAAAGTATTAATTCAGGTTTCATTCTAGGAAGAGGTGTTGGTTTTGCACTCTCCAATGAAATTTCACTTAAATTTAAGGAATTATGTCAAGAAATGATAGAACCTTTTAGTAGTGCAGAGGTAATGCATGGCCCTAAAAGTTTAATTCAAGATACTTTTAAGCTTTTTACTTTAAGCATGAATGACAATAGTGGCCAAACAGTAAAAAAAGATAGTAATGAATTTTCAAAGTATACAAAACTTTTTTATAATATTACTTCAAAGATTAACAGCAGTGAAAATTTCTACTTTCCAAAAAATAAAATTATGGAATTTGACTCTATAGTTATAATGACAAAATTTTATCCATGGATTGTTCAATATGCCCAAAAAAAAGGGCTTGATCCTGATAAACCTCGTTATTTAACTAAAGTAACAGAAACTTTTTAATATCTTGGAAAATTTTGACATCGCGATTGTTGGCGCTGGTTCAGCAGGGTGTATTGTAGCTAATCAGATAATTAATAGTACTAATTATAAAGTATTGTTAATAGAGGCTGGACCAAGTGATAACAACCTAACTATCAAAGTGCCTCTTGGTTATGGAATGACTTTTTATCATAAAAAAATGAATTGGAATTTTTATTCAGAAATTCAAAAAAATTTACATAATCGAGAGATTTATTATCCACGTGGTAAGGTTTTAGGAGGTTCAGGTTCTATTAATGCCATGATCTATGCAAGAGGCTTGAGCTCTGATTTTGAAAATTGGAATTTAAGTAAAAATTGGTCATGGGAGAATATTAAAACAACATATGATCAAATAGAATTTGCCGTTAATAATAA
>CACKTS010000044.1 GCA_902603095.1 uncultured Alphaproteobacteria bacterium | reverse complement strand
TTATTTTTTTTTGATTTGATAATTTTAACTTTGTTTCATAAAGAGCATTTGATATTTTTCTTGAAGAACTTGCAAATAAATATGAGTAAATTGCCATAAAAATAATTGTAATTATTAAAGCTGATAAAATACCTATTTTATAAATTCTTGGGGTTAGAAAATCTTGTTTCCAATCTATTGGTATAAAATAATAATTGAGCAAAAGAATAAGTGTAATTGAATACAAGGAAAGAAATATAGTCCATAATGATGGAAGATAAGAAGCTGAAATTATTATAGGTGCTAGAATTAGTATAATAAAAGGATTAAATATTCCACCAGTTAGAAATAATAAAGCTACTAACTGTGAAATATCAAAAAGTAAAAAAATGAATGTTTTTTGGTAATTTAGAGTTGGATTATCTTTTTGAATATATGATGAAAATATATTTATCAATACTGATGATAAAATAACTATTAAACATTCTGTTACAGGTATCGTAAAATCGAATATATATTTTACAATTAACAAGGTAGTTAATTGACCAACTATTGCAAACCATCTAATCTTTATTAGATTTGATAATAAAACAGTATTCACTTATAACAATTTATTTTAAATATCTAAATTAGCAACTTTGAGAGAATTTTCTTGTATAAAATTTTTCCGCCCTTCAGTTACTTCGCCCATTAAGGTTTCAAAAATTTCATTTGCTTGATCAACCTCATCTAATTTTACCATTAACAAAGATCTATAATTTTTATCAAGTGTTGTTTCCCATAATTGATCTGGATTCATTTCTCCTAACCCTTTATAGCGATTAATTTGTAATCCTTGCTTTCCAATATCTACTACCTTTTCAATTAAATCTACAGGTCCATTTATCTTATAATGTACTTCTCCAGATTTAAGTATTCCTGCAGATCCATTTTTTAATAGACCAAAGTTTTCCATCAAAACTTTTCTAAGTTCATTTAAAGATTTAGCTTCTGGTGTTACTAAAAAATCATTATCAATTATATATTTTTTTTCAACACCTCTATGAAGATACTTAATATTCAGAGCAGAATTTTCAAACTCTACTTTCCATAACTTAGGTTCAATTGTATTAAGTCTTAACTCAAGATATTTAGCTATTTCTTTACCAAAATCTTTGTCCTTGTATGATTCTAATTTAAGAGCAGCCACTACAGATGCCTGCTCAATTACTAATTTATTTTCAATTCTTCTAGTCAATCTATCAATCAATTTTTGAACAGTTTTTGATAAATTCAATAATTTTATCAAATCTACATTACTTATCTGATTTGACTCAGTTTTATTTTTGGGAACTTCATAAATAAGTTTTTTTGAACCTTCGTTTATTAAATGTTGTTCCATTTCATTTTCATCTTTTAAATATTGAATTGAACTACCTTTTTTTGACCGAAATAAAGGTGGCTGAGCTATGTATAGTCTTCCGCTTTCAATTATTGGACGCATATGCCTATAGAAAAAAGTTAATAATAAAGTTCTTATATGACTTCCATCAACATCTGCATCTGTCATTACTATAACTTTGTGATATCTCATTTTATTTATATCAAATTTACCCTCAGCTTTATCATACTCTTCGTTTCCAGAAGGGTTGCCTACTCCAGCACCTATTGCTGTTATTAAAACTCCAATTTCATTACTTGTTAATATTTGCTTTTGATTTGCTCTTTCAACATTCAAAATTTTACCTCTCAAAGGTAAAATTGCTTGGTTCTTCCTGTCTCTTCCTTGTTTGGCAGAGCCACCAGCCGAATCCCCCTCAACTATAAACAATTCTGATAACTCAGGATTTTTTTCCTGACAATCTGCTAATTTACCAGGTAATGCCGAATTTTCTAAACCTGTTTTTCTTCTAGTAAGTTCTCTGGCTTTTCTTGCTGCTTCCCTTGCATTAGAAGCTTCAATTATCTTATCTATTACTTTTTTAATTTCAGATGGATTTTCTTCCATCCATTGCTCTAATTTATCTAAACTAACAGATTCAACTACAGGACGAACTTCAGAAGAAACCAGTTTGTCTTTTGTTTGACTCGAAAATTTTGGATCAGGTAATTTAACTGAAATAATAGATGTAAGGCCTTCTCTTGCATCATCACCAGTAATGTTAGAATTGCTCTTAGAATTTTTATTAATATAATTTACTATAGACCTCGTCAAAGCACCTCTAAAACCTGCGAGATGTGTTCCACCATCTCTTTGAGTAATGTTATTTGTAAAACAGAGAGTATTTTCATGATAGCTATCAGTCCACTGTAATGAACATTCAACATTTACATTATTTTTTGTAGATGAAAAAAATATTGGTGCATTATTAATTATATTTTTCCCTTTATTTAGATACTTTACATATTCCTTAATTCCACCATCATATTTAAAATTTAATTCTTTTACTTCTTTTGACCTTTTATCAATTAAGATAATGTTAATACCGGTATTTAAAAATGAAAGCTCTCTAAGTCTTTTTTCGATTACATTAAAATTAAAATCAATGTTTTTAAATGTTTTGCTTGATGGTAGAAAAGTAATACTAGTACCAGTTAAAAAACTATTATTAACTTTTTTTGAATTACCAATAACTTCAAGTTGTTTCTTTACAATTCCATGTTCAAATTCAATTTTATAAATTTTTCCATTCCTATTGATTGTTAAATAAAGTTTTTCAGATAAAGCATTAACTACCGAAACACCTACACCATGAAGTCCGCCAGATACTTTATAACTGTTTTGATCAAATTTTCCACCAGCATGTAATTCAGTCATAATTAATTGCGCTGCTGAAACACCTTCTGCTTTATGAATGTCTACAGGTACACCTCTTCCATTATCTGAAATCGTAATAGTGCCATCTGAATTCAACTCTACTTCAATTTTATCACAATAACCTGCAAGTGCTTCATCAATAGAATTATCAACTACTTCATATATCATTTGGTGAAGCCCTGATCCATCATCGGTATCACCTATATACATACCTGGTCTCTTTCTTACAGCTTCTAAACCCTTTAAAACTTTTATCGATTCCGAAGAATATGTGTCAGCATTCATTAATTTGTTATATTACAAAAGTTTGTATTTGTTGATAAAAAAGAAAATAAATTTTTGGTTGTTCCTGTCATAAATATTTGTGAGCCAAATCCTTCAATTAATGTTAATAGTATCTTTCTATTTATCTCATCTAAATGAGAACAAACTTCATCTAGCAACAATATTGGTTTTTGATTGAAAATTTCATTTAAAAAACGACATTGAGAAAGAAATAAAAGTAAAATAATTGTTTTTTGCTGCCCTGTTGATAATTGTGATGCCAAATAATCCTTATTTATAATAAAAATAAAATCTGA
>CACKTS010000043.1 GCA_902603095.1 uncultured Alphaproteobacteria bacterium | reverse complement strand
TATATCTTCAACTATTCCAATGGGTCGCGGTATTTCATCCTCATCAGCTCTTTGTGTTGCTGTTTTAAAAACATTAAATAATTTTTTTAAAACTGAATATACAGAAAAACATATTGCAATCTTAGCGCAAAAAGTTGAACGTGATTATATAGGTGTTTCAGGAGGGATCATGGATCAAATGGTTTCCTCAATTGGCATTCATAGAAAAGCTTTCTTCTTAGATTGTTTAAGTTTGAAATTTGAATTGATAGACATTCCAAATAATTGGGTTTTTTGCTTAGTTGACTCTGCGGTACAAAGAAATCTTAGAGATAGCGCATATAATGAAAGATTTAGCCAACTTAAGAAAGCTGAAGAATATCTTGGTACAGAATATCTAGGTTCAATTAAACCAGAGCAATTTGATGAAAATAAAATAAATGATGAATTAATATTAAAAAGAGCAAGACATGTTATTACTGAAAATGCTAGGGTCCTAGAAGCAAAGAAATATATATTAAATAAAGATATTAAATCATTTGGAAAGTTAATGAATGAAAGCCATCAATCATATGCTAAAGATTTTGAAGCCTCAACTGAAGATGTTGATTCGATTGTTGAAAGATCAAAAATATCTGGAGCAGAGGGAGCTAGATTAACCGGTGGAGGATTTGGAGGATTTACAGTGTCGCTAATACATAAAAACAACTATGATGAATGGCAAAAAAATATGAACAAATATTATGATAATAAAAATATATTTGAGGTTTGATGCAAAAATTTAAAAATTATATCAATGGAGAATTCACTGAATCTAAATCTGGTAAATCTTTTAAGTCTATTGATCCATCAACTGAAAAGGATTTTGCAGAAATTTCTCTAGCAGAAGAGTATGAAGTAAACTTAGCTGTAGAAGCAGCTCATAATGCTTTTTATGGAGAATGGTCAAAAATTCTTCCTAGTAAAAGAGCACACTATTTAAGAGCGATTGGAGATCAGCTTAAAGAAAAAGCAGAATTGCTTGGAACGATCGAAACAAAAGATACTGGGAAATTGTTTAAAGAAACAAAATTTCAGGCAAATTATATCGCTGAATATTATTATTACTATGCTGGATTAGTCGACAAAATTGAGGGCTCAACACTTCCAATAGACAAAGAAGATATGCATGTATTCACCACCAGAGTTCCAGTAGGAGTTGTTGCTGCAATAATACCTTGGAACTCACAAATGTTTCTCACTGCAGTCAAACTTGCTCCAGCTTTAGCAATGGGTAATACTATTATTATTAAGGCATCAGAGATTGCCCCTACTACATTATTAGAATTTGCTAAGATTATTGATAAAGTTGGAATACCAAAAGGTGTTGTAAATATAATAACTGGCTTTGCAGATACTTGTAGTAAGTTGCTTACTTCTCATCCAAAAATTAATAAAATAGCATTTACGGGAGGTGTCCATACAGCAAAACATATTATTAGAAACTCTGCAGAAAATTTATCGCAAATATCTTTAGAACTTGGTGGAAAAAGTCCAGTGGTTGTTTTTAAAGATGCTCGTAAAGATAATGCAATTAATGGAATTATGGCAAGTATATTTGGAGCTAGTGGTCAAAGTTGTATTGCTGGTTCCAGACTTTATTTGCAAGAAGATATTTATAATGAATATTTAGAGGAATTAAAAAGTAGAGTTGAAGAAATTAAAATTGGTGACCCTTTATCAACTACAACTCAACTAGGACCTCTAGCTACTTTAACCCAATTACAAAATATTGAAGAAAAAATTAAACAAACAATAGAACAAGGTGGTAAAATAATTACTGGAGGAAATAAGGTTAGTGAATTTAAACATGGTTATTATTTTGAGCCCACAATAATTGAGTGTGCTAATCATAATTTGCCTGTTGCAGAGAATGAATTATTTGGTCCAGTTTTATCTGTAATGAGATTTAAAGATGAAGAAAATGCAATTAAATTGATGAATGATAATAGTTTTGGTCTCGCTGCAGGAATTTTTACTGAAAATAATGGTATAGCAATGAGAGTCTCAAAAGCCGTTCAGGCAGGAATTGTATTTGTTAATACTTATCGATTAATTTCTCCAGTTGCTCCATTTGGTGGATTTAAAAATAGCGGGTATGGTAGAGAGTCAGGATTAGAGGTAATGAAAGATTATTCTAATACAAAAACTACATGGATTAGCACTTCAACTGAACCTTTAAGTGATCCATTTAACATTCGTTAACTAATGAATAGTAAGCTCAATAATGAAAGAGGCTTTTCAAATAAAGAATTTGAAAAACGCTTAATTCAAGCACAAAAAATCATGCATAATTATCAGTTAGATGGTATCTTATTAACTGCCCCACAAAATATTAGATACTTTACTGGATATGAATCTCAATTTTGGGAGAGCCCAACACGACCTTGGTTTGTTGTTGTTCCTCTATCAGGCAAACCCATTGCAATTGTTCCAGAAATTGGTGAGTCTGAATTTCAAAAAACATGGCTAGATGAAATCAAGTCCTGGCCCTCACCTCGACCTGAAGATGAGGGAATGACTTTATTAAAATCAACTTTAGAAAATATTAAAAAAACTTTTGGTCAAATTGGAGCAGAGTTTGGGAAAGAAATGACTATAAGAATGCCTGTTAGAGATCTTTTTAAATTAAAGGAAACAGTTAATACTAATCTTGTTGATGGCTCTGATGCGATTTGGGATATCCGAATGATTAAAACGGAAGAAGAAATTAAAAGAATTAAATTTATTTGTTCGATTGCAAGTGATGCTTATAATTCTCTGCCCTCAAAACTTGCTATAGGGGATACTGAAAGAGAAGCAGTTAATAAATTAAAAATTGATATACTTAATAGAGGAGCTGACAGTGTTCCATTTATGCCTGGTATATCAGGTGTAGGAGGTGTATCACAAATTGTCTGTGGTCCGACAAATCGCGCATTAAATGATGGCGATGTTCTCTTTATAGATACTGGCTCTACATACGATGGATATTTTTGTGACTTTGATAGAAATTTTGCATTCGGAAAAGTTAGTAGTGAAGTAGAAAAAGTATATGAACTTTTATGGCAGACTACAGAAGTAGGAATAAATGCTGCAATACCAGGAGCTACTACTTTTGATGTGTTTAATGCAATGAATAAGGTTATTAGTGAAGTGAGTGTTGCTGGAAATAATGTAGGAAGATTAGGGCATGGACTTGGCTTACAATTAACTGAGCCCCCGTCACATCGAGCTGAAGATAAAACAGTAATAAAAGAAAATATGGTTTTAACTATTGAACCTGGATTGGAATATGCTCCTGGAAAAATGATTGTGCATGAAGAGAATATTATAATTAACAAAGATGGGGCTGAATTAATTACTAAAAGAGCTCCAAAGGAAATTCCAGTAATCAAATAAATTTACAAAGTAGACTTTAATCTTCTTAACTTGCCTTCTGTTGAATCATGATC
>CACKTS010000042.1 GCA_902603095.1 uncultured Alphaproteobacteria bacterium | reverse complement strand
AAACTATAATTAAAGATTTTGAAAAAGAATTTAATTCTTTTAGCGATGTCTCTAATGTTAAAAAACCATTAAAGAAAGCTAGGAAGTTACTAAAGAAAAACTTTAATAATAAAAATGAAGCAATTGAACTTATTATTGAATCTAGGATTATTTTGAATGAAGAAATTGAATGGCGACTACATGGGAAAAAATTATTTTTAAATGATTTAATAAAATTAATTGAAAGTGGTAAAGAAACTTTTGCATTAAGAAAACAAGATCAATTAAATCGTGAGCAAGCGTTATATCTAGCGAGATGTAAATCTAAACCTAATGATATATCTTTATATTTTTAAATAATTTTTTCTATATCCATAATTACATGAACATAGTCCATAGAATGTCCTTCTGGATTGTTTGATACTTCATCAATGTACAAATCATAAAATTTATCAACTATTTCATTAACTTCCTTTGCAGTTCTATTAATTAATGCATTTTTAAAAACAGTCTCAGACCAACTTCTCATAGTGGGAATTAAAGTATTTGCATAATCGTTAGACGACATAGATTCTTTATTATTTAAATAATAAGTTTTATATGGGCAATCTGTTATCATTGTTTCACATGATTTTAATATTAAACCAGATTTTGAAACTAGAGAATCTTTGTCATCAAATGGTTTCTTAAATTCTTCAATAGTTCGATAATGTTGAGTGAATGTTGCATTAATAAATTCTTGATTGGTAATTATGCCTTTATCTTGAAGATATTTCCAGTTCTTAGCAAAATTATCAAACATGACTTTTCCACCCGTATTACCTAGGCATCTTCCCTGCTCATCTATACCAAAATTAATGCATACAAATCTTCCTCCATTAATTAATTCTTTGGATCTATTTAATAATATAATTTCCCAATCTTTATGAGCTTGATCTTTAAATAATTGTTTTTCACGTTCATTAGCTCCAGTCATGTGGACGTGGTTCTCAATTAAGCAAGGTCTTTCAGAAACATAATGCATTGCAGTAGCTGAAAAGCCTAAATTTAAAGAATTATTTGACATTAATTGATCATGAAAACCAGTTCCACAACCATGAACGTAAATATTTGAAAAGTTTTTTTGAAAAGCAAACTTAGTATTTCCTTCCATTCCTTGCATAATCTTAAAAAGTGTAGAAAAATCATTTGAAGCTAAATCAGTATACAAAATTTCTATTTGTCTATCGTCTCCTTTTTCTCTAATTAATTTTATAATATTACTCCACATCTCTTGACTAGTTCCACCGTCGGCACTTCCAAAATCTGCAAATCTTAAAATATCTTTTGAGGGAATAGTTTTAATTGCTTCTTCAATTACTTTTTGAGTTTTATCAATAGCATTTTTTGCTCCTGCTGTTTTAGAAGAATAATAACCTGATCCTTTCATTGATAAACTAGATTGAGTATTTAAATAATTATTGTTCATAAGATTAAAACATTTAAAGGAATTAGAATAATAAGTTAACTATTAAATTTAAGATTTTTATTAAATCCCTTAGGTATTTTTTTTCCTACTTGAGCTCTTTTACCAATCCAGAAATCAATATCTTTTAAACTTTTAAATTTTGAACCTTTATTCCAAAAAAGACCTTCCTTAAGATCAAATAAAGAAGTATCAATAATACAATCTTTTTCCTTAATTTTCATTAGTTGAACCCCGGCTCCTTTATTTAAAGTTGGTAATATAGATGTATCAAAAATAAGTAATTTTTGATTTTTTGAAGTCAAAGCAAGATGATCATTTTTATAATGATGTACATTTAAAAGTTCATCATTATTTTTCAGATTAATTATATTTTTACCTTTTTTTTGATTAGTAATCATATTTTCTGATATCGAAATAAAACCTTTGCCAAATTTAGTAATAAAGATTAATTTTTCTTGAGTATTTGCATTAAAAACAGCAATTAATTTTTCATCTACACCGACATTTATGAGTTCAATGTAAGATTTTGGGTTAGCTTTGCCTCCAGGTAATAAATTTGGATCCAAAGTCATTACTTTACCTGAAGATAAAAAAAGAAGTAGCTTATGATTGGAGGAGACTGAAATAACCGTGCTAATATCAGTATTATTCTCTTTATTATTATCAGAATAATCTTTTACTTTTTTAAGAAGATTATTTTTGCTTAATATAACATTAAATTTCTCAATTTCAGTAAATTCATCAATTTTAATATCTAAATCATAATCATCATTAGTATTAACTATACTTCTTCGTAATTTTATATTTTCATCTAATGAATCAGTTATATCAATTGTTTCTTTAATTATAAATTTGTTAAGATAGTTTTCATCATTTATTAGTTTTTTTAAATTAGTATTTAATTCTTTTAATTTTTTAATTTCTTTATTTATATTAAATTCATCTAATTTTTTTAAAGAACCTAATCTCATATTTAGAATAGCGTCGGCTTGAATTTCTGATAATTTAAAGACTTTAATAATTTCTTTTTTTGGATCTTCTTTATTCCGAATAATTTTTATAATTTTATCTAAATTGGCAAATACAATTAAATAACCTTTCAATATTTCTAATCTTTGATTATTTTTATTAATATTAAATTTAGATTTTCTCTTAATTGTAGTTTTTCTAAAATCTATAAATTGAGAGAGTATGGACTTTAAACCTAATTGCTTAGGTATGCGTCCTTTATCAAGAACATTAAAATTACATGAATATTTTATAGATAAATCAGTTAATTTAAAACATAAATCAACTAATTTATTTTTATCAATATTTCTATTTTTTGGCTTAAGAATAATTCTAATATTTTCATCTGACTCATCTCTTATATCATCAAGTGGTAATTTTTTTAAATTTATTAAGTTAGCTAGCTGTTCTATAATTTTAATTTTATTAACTTGGAAAGGGATTTCAGTAATAACTATTTCATACATTCCATTTTTAATTTTTTCATGATGCCATTTTGATTTTATTAAAAAAGATCCGAATCCTTTTTTATATATATTTTTCTTTTCTTTAGAATTTAGAATTATTTCTCCGCCTGTAGGCAAATCTGGTCCTTTAATATACTTTATTAATTCAGAATCAGAAGAATTAGGTTTTTTAATAAGTTGAATTATGCATTCATTTAATTCTGATAAATTATGTGGTGGAATATTTGTAGCCATTCCTACAGCTATGCCAGTGGCACCATTCAAAAGAATATTTGGTAACTTAGATGGAAGAACATCTGGTTCTAAGTTTTGGCCATCATAATTTTCACTAAAAGTGGTAGAGTCTTCTTCTATTCCATCAAAAAATAATTCAGTTATTTCCTCAAGTCTAGCTTCAGTATATCTCATAGCTGCTGCATTATCTCCATCTATATTTCCAAAATTACCCTGTCCTTCAATTAGCCTAACTCTTGAAGAAAATTCTTGAGCCATTCTAACTAAACTCTGATAAATAGCTTGATCACCGTGGGGATGAAATTTACCCATTACATCACCAACAATTCTTGCTGACTTTTTAAAAGGTGAATTACTAAATAACTTAAGTAAATACATAGAATATATAATTCTTCTATGAACTGGTTTTAATCCATCTCTCAAATCAGGAAGAGATCTAGAAATGATAGTAGAAACAGCATAAGATAAATATCTGCTTTTTAGAAT
>CACKTS010000041.1 GCA_902603095.1 uncultured Alphaproteobacteria bacterium | reverse complement strand
CTTTAAATTGTTTAATAGCACCAGATGGAAATTTTACAGTTAGTTCACCGTATTTCAGTTTTGATAAAAATTTTTGTGCTAACATTTCAAATGATTGTTGAAATTTATTATTTACATAATTCATTAAAAACTTCCTTCAAAAGATATTGAATCTTTTGGTTTTTTATTTCTAGCATAATATTTGCCACCTTTTAAAAAAATTTTAAAAGACTCAAATAAAATAGCTGACATAACTTTAAATCCAAATAAAGGATTTAAAAGATTAAATTTTAATAATTTTGATACCTTAAAATCAGTAAATTTGCCAGACTGAGATGCCATTAATATTTTTTTATTATTACTATCATACAAGTCTATAATCACATTTAGATAATCGTTAGTTAGTTTATTTCTAAATAAGTACTTACCTTTCATTCCTATAAAGGGTGATACATAAAAATCTTTAGAGCATTCATGTTTCAAGGTAGTTTCTTTTGTATTTTCACCTTTAACAAATACATAAGTATGCTGTTCATTAGAGGTGTTTTTAACTTCATAAAATATTGATATTAAATTATTTTCATCATAGCAGTACAATATTGATAATGGATTAAAAACATATCCAAATATTCTTGGAAAACATAAAATCTTAATTTTTAAATTATTATAATTTACATTATATTTTTTTAAAGACTGAATTATAAATTCCCTTATACTTCTTTTATCTCTATAACCGTGATCTTTTTCATTAAAAGAAAATATATTGAAAGAATTTATTGAAAAAATTTTTGATTTGGATTGTATAATTTCTAATTCATCTAAATCTAAAAATATACTTGCAACTTTATATTTAAAAAAATGCTGAATTTTTCCATAACGTTTATGCATTATTGATGAAAGAATTAATTTAGAATTCATTTTTATTAATATTGTAGTCTATTATAAAAATTATTATTTCTTTTCCAAGGTATATCAACACCTAACAACTTAGCAACGTAGGCTGCAGACTGAATTCCATCTTCATGAAATCCAAAACCATGATATGCGCCACATAAAAAAGTATTATTGACTCCTTGTAAATCTTTTATTTTACTTTGAAATGTACTTGTTTGAATAGTAAATTTAGGATGTTTAAAAATAGTTTTATCGTGTATTTTTTTCGGAATTTCTTTTGGATTAATTGTAACAAAATAATCTTTGTTTGTTTGCAATTTTTGAAGGTTATTCATCCAATATGTTAATGTAAATGAATGATTATCTTGTTTATTTTTAATAAAATTCCAACTTGACCATGTTTTTTTTATTTTTTGGCATCATTAAAGGATCAGAGTGAAGATATGCTATATTATTTGTATATTCGAACATTGATAAAATAAATTTTTCATCCTTTGTAGGTTTTTTAAGCAATTTCAATGCTTGATCGGCATGAGTAGCAATTACTAAATAATCATAAATATGCTCTTCATTATTATTAATTATTTTTATTTGATTTTCTTGCTCTATAAGTAAGACTTTAAGGTTTTGTGTTGCTGCTATTTTAGCAGCATACAAGCCACTAACACCGCTTCCAACAATCAATGTATCACAATGATAGTGATAATGCTCATATTTATGTGGGTCATCTTTTTTTGGAGAATTGCCTAATCCAGCAGCGTGACGAATAAAATGTTCATATGTTTTCCAAAATTTTGGGGGCCACATAAATGTTTTATAATAAAAGCCAGCTGGAAAAAATGGAGCGAGTAAGTCATTAATTGCACCAAAGTCAAATTTAACACTTGGCCATCTATTCTGAGATTTTGCTATCAACCCTTGATATAAAATTACTTCTGTTGCTCTTCTATTAGGCTCAGTAAATTCATTAAGTTCTAATTGCACAATTCCATTTGGTTCTTCACATCCAGCTGAAATTATTCCTCTTGGTCTATGATATTTAAAACTTCTTCCAATAAGATGTACATCGTTGTAGAGTAGAGCCGATGCAAGAGTATCACCTTCATAGCCATAATATTTTTTGCCATCAAAGAAAAAACTTATTTTCTTAGTTTGATCAAGATTCTTATTATTCTGTAAACGCATATTTATGATTTTTTTAATGTAGAAAAATTTCCTGAACCAATAGCTGGTTCACCACAAGGAGTTATTGGGTCATTAGATTCAAGAACTGGAGGTTTTTCACCCATTTTGTATACTGCAAGAATATCATCAGTTGCAGTATTTCTCGCTACGTTAAACCATTGCCTACAACCAAAAGAATGATTCCATCTTTCATATTGCAAGCCTTTAATATTTTGACGCAAGAACAAATAATCAGCCCATTGATCATCATTCAAGTCAGGTGGATTTTTTGGTCTTTCAATATGAGCTTCACCACCACATGAAAATTCTTCTTGTTCTCTTTCACCACAATATGGACAATTAATTAGTAACATTTAGTGAGCTACAGCAGCTGCGCCATGTTCATCGACTAACTCACCGCTTGAAAATCGATTAATACTAAATGGTGCGTTAAGTGCGTGAGGTTGATCATTTGCAATTGTATGTGCAAATACCCAACCAGAACCAGGAGTGGCTTTAAAACCACCTGTTCCCCATCCACAATTAAAGTAAAGGCCATTAATATGAGTTTTACTGATTATAGGACTTGCATCAGGACATATATCAACAATACCTCCCCAATGACGAAGCATTTTCATTCTCGAAAAAAGAGGAAATAATTCAACGATTGCCATTATGGTATCTTCAACAATGTTAAAACCACCTCGTTGTGAATAAGAATTATAACCATCTGTTCCGGCTCCAATTACCAATTCACCTTTATCTGATTGAGATACATATGCATGTATAGTGTTTGACATTACAACAGTGTCAATGACTGGTTTTACTGGCTCAGATACAAGTGCCTGAAGAGGCCTACTTTCAAGCGGAAGTTTAATACCTACCATCTTTGCAATTACACTGCTATGGCCTGCTGAAACAACACCAATTTTTTTAGAGTTTATAGTGCCTCTTGTAGTTTCAATACCAGTAACATTTCCATTATTAATATTTATTCCTGTAACTTCACAGTTTTGAATTATATCTACACCCATAGAATCAGCTCCTCTCGCATAACCCCATGCAACTGCATCATGTCTTGCGGTACCAGCACGTCTTTGTAAAGTAGCACCCATAACTGGATAACGAATATTTGGAGACGTATTAATTACAGGGCAAAATTTCTTTACTTCTTGTGTATCCAACCATTCACAATCAACTCCATTTAAGCGATTTGCATGCCATCTTCTTTTTAATTCTCTAACATCATGTAAGTTGTGGGCAACATTCATTACACCTCGTTGTGAAAACATTACATTATAATTAAGTTCTTGCGACATACCTTCCCATAATTTTAATGCGTGGTCATATATAGCTGCACTTTGATCCCATAGATAATTTGATCGTATAATTGTTGTGTTTCTTCCGGTATTTCCTCCACCTATCCAACCTTTTTCAACAACTGCTATGTTTTTGATCCCATGGTTTTTTGCCAAATAAAATGCAGTTGTTAATCCATGACCTCCACCACCAACGATTATAGCATCATATTCTTTTTTTATTTCGGGATTACGCCACGCTGGTTGCCAATTTTCATGATAACTTAGTGCATTTTTCATAAGAGAAAATACAGAATATTTTTTGGATCTTTTAATCATAGTAAAAATGAATTTTATTTCTTATCAGTTTTAAAAGAGACCTTCAATTTCTCCTTGTGAATTTAAGCTAATTGAATCAGCCGCAGGAACACTTGGTAAGCCAGGCATAGTCATAATCTCACCGCATATAACAACGATAAATTCAGCTCCACTTGATAAACGCACCTCTCTAATAGGGATGGAATGATTCAATGGAGCACCTTTTAGTGCTGGATCAGTAGAAAAACTATATTGGGTTTTGGCAATGCAAATAGGAAAATTAGCATATCCTTGCTGTTCAAATAATTTTAATTGATCTCTAATTTTAGAATCTGCGATTATATCGTCCGCTCTATAAATTTCAGTAGCTATTTTTTTAACTTTATCAAGTAAAGGGATCTTGTCT
>CACKTS010000040.1 GCA_902603095.1 uncultured Alphaproteobacteria bacterium | reverse complement strand
ATTACAATGTTGAAAGAGCTCAGAAAGGAATAGTTTATATTGATGAAATTGATAAAATTAGTCGAAAAAGTGACAATCCATCAATAACCAGGGATGTTTCAGGAGAGGGAGTTCAACAAGCCTTGTTGAAAATAATGGAGGGTACAATTGCTAGTGTTCCACCTCAAGGTGGAAGAAAACATCCTCAGCAAGAATTTCTTCATGTTGATACATCTAATATATTATTTATTTGTGGAGGTGCATTCTCAGGTTTAGAGAATTTTATTAATAAAAGAATAAAAGGTTCTGCAATAGGCTTTAATTCTTCAATATCTGAATTGGATGAAAAATCAGTTGGAGATTCATTGGCCCTTCTTGAAAATCAGGATTTATTGAAATTTGGTATGATTCCTGAATTTATTGGTAGATTGCCAGTTGTAGCAACTCTTCAAGAATTAGATGAAGAAATGTTGATAAAAATTATGCAAGTACCAAAAAATGCATTATTGAAACAATATAGCTCATTATTCAAAATGGATGGCATTAAGTTAGATATAAAAAATGATGCGCTTAAAGAAATAGCACAACTGGCGATAGAACAAAAAACTGGTGCAAGAGGATTAAGATCAATAATTGAAAAGTTATTAATTGACCTAATGTTTGATTCACCAGATACAAAAGATTTAGAAAAAATAGTTATAAATAAGGACGTAGTATCAGAAAAATCAGAACCGCTTATGATTTATTCAAATAAACAGACAAATCAAAAAATATTAGCTAATAAGTCTTGATTTTAAATTAAATATAATCATTTCATATATAGATAAATTATGAACATAAAATCAGTACCAGTTTTACCTCTTAGGGATATAGTAGTTTTTCCAGGAATGGTTGCTCCTTTATTTGTTGGCAGAAAACAATCAGTTAATGCTCTCAATAATGTGATGACTATGGATAAAAAAATACTACTAATTACTCAAAAAGACTCTGAAGTCGATAATCCTAATTTTGATAACTTGTATAAATATGGAACAATAGCAAAAGTTCTTCAACTTTTAAAATTACCAGACGGCACCATTAAAGTTTTAGTTGAAGGCATAGAAAGAGCTAAATTAAATTCAATTGATATTAATAAAGATTATTTAATTGCAAACATAAGATTAGAAAATAAAAAAACAAAAATTAATTCAAAAATTAAAGCTTTAACAAAAGTGGTTATTGAGCAATTTGAGGAATATGTAAAAGTTAATAAAAAACTATCTTCTGATCTGAATAATAATTTAAAATCTATAAACGATCCAAATAAATTATCAGATTTAGTTTCAGTTAACTTGAGTATTTCACTGGAACAAAAGCAAGAACTCTTAGAATTAATAAGTCTGGAAGAGCGTTTGGACAAAATCTATTCTTATCTTGTAAGTGAGATAGATTCATTTCAAGTTGAAAAAAAAATAAAGGGCAGAGTTAAACGTCAAATGGAAAAAACTCAAAAAGAATATTATTTAAATGAGCAGATGAAAGCTATTCAAAAAGAGCTGGGTGAAAATGAAGAAGTTGATGAAATTTCAGAAATAGAAAAGAAAATTGAAGATTTAAAATTATCAAAAGAGGCCAAAGAAAAATGTAAATCAGAAATTAAAAAATTAAAAAATATGAGTCCAATGTCAGCTGAAGCAACGGTCCTCAGAAACTATTTAGACTGGATTCTTTCAATTCCATGGAATTTTTCAACCAATATTTCTAAAAATATAAAGAAAGCAAAAGAGATACTCGAAGCTGATCATTATGGATTGGATAAAGTTAAAGAAAGAATACTGGAGTATCTAGCTGTACAAAAAAGAGCTGAAAAATTAAAAGGGCCAATACTATGTCTTGTGGGTCCACCAGGAGTTGGAAAAACTTCTTTAGGAAAATCAATAGCAACTGCAACTGGAAGAAATTTTGTAAGAATGTCATTAGGAGGCATCAGAGATGAAGCTGAAATCAGAGGCCATAGAAAGACTTATATAGGCTCAATGCCTGGTAGATTTATTCAATCTATGAAGAAAGCAAAATCTTCAAATCCATTAATTCTCTTAGATGAAATAGACAAATTAGGAGCAGATTGGAGAGGAGATCCATCTTCTGCACTTCTTGAAGTTTTAGATCCTGAACAAAATAATAAATTCAATGACCACTATTTAGAAGTTGATTATGACTTATCTGATGTGATGTTTGTATGTACAGCAAATACTCTAAATATCCCAGCACCGCTATTAGATAGAATGGAAGTTATAAGAATACCTGGATATACAGAAAAAGAAAAAAATAAAATTGCTCAAAAATATTTAGTACCTAAGCAATTAAAAAATCATGTTTTAAATAAGAATGAAGTTAAATTTGGTACTAAAATTTTGAATAATATCATTCGTAATTATACTAGAGAGGCTGGAGTAAGAAATTTAGAAAAAGAGATTTCAAAAGTTTGCAGAAAAATTGTAAAAATTATAGAAACGTCAAATAAAAAAGGAGTTTCATTGAATGATGACCTTTTAACCAAGTTTCTTGGATATAGTAAATTTAGATCAAGCGAAATTGAAAAGAAAAATCTAATTGGCGTTACTAATGGCTTAGCATGGACTGAAGTAGGAGGGGAAATATTATCTATTGAAGTTTTATTATCCTTAGGAAAAGGTAAACTTACTATTACTGGAAAATTAGGAGAAGTAATGAAAGAGTCTGTTCAAGCAGCTATTTCATATGTAAGATCTAATAGTATAGATTTAGGCATTCACCCTTTTGATTTTGATAAATATGATATTCATGTTCATGTGCCAGAAGGTGCAACCCCTAAAGATGGGCCAAGCGCTGGTATTGCAATATTTAATTCACTTGTATCTTCCATGACATCAAATAAAGTAAAAAGAGATGTTGCAATGACAGGTGAAATTACCCTTCGTGGAAGAGTTTTGCCTATAGGAGGTTTAAAAGAAAAAATTTATGCTGCTTCAAGAGCTGGAATTCGAACAGTGTTAATTCCTGAAGATAATAAGAATGAAATTAAAGAATTTGATAAAGAACTTTTGAAAACAATGAAGATAATTCCTATAAATGAGGCAAAATCTATATTGGAATATACACTCATGAAATCAGTAAACCCTCTAAATATTAGCGAATCAGATATACTTCAATCTCAAAAATCTGCTCAGATTGATAATAATTTAAAGGAAAATTTAACTCATTAATTTATATTTTCTGCCATAAAAACATAAATTCCGCCCTAAACTGGGATTTTTTTTAAAAATTAATTGACTTGATTACAAAACTAGAGAATATTCGTTAAAGATCAATAAAAAGGAGTCTAATGTGAATAAAAATGACCTAATTGCATCTGTAGCTTCATCTGCAGGTTTATCTAAATCTGATGCCACAAGAGCTATTGAAAGTCTTCTAGATGCTGTAACTAACTCTTTAAAAAGAGATGAAAAAGTTAGTATTGTTGGTTTTGGTAATTTTAGTGTTAGCCATAGAAAAGCAACTACTGGAAGAAATCCAAGAACTGGGGAATCAATTCAAATCCCAGCATCTAAAAGGCCTAAATTTACTGTAGGTAAAGCTTTAAAAGACGCAGTTAACAACTAATACTCTATTATTTTTGTTGCACCGGCTGTTAAATATATTTAACAGCCGTTTTTGTTTAGGGTGTTTAGCTCAGTTGGTAGAGCATCTCGTTTACACCGAGAGGGTCGGGAGTTCGAGTCTCTCAACACCCACCATGCGCGGGAGTAGTTCAGCTGGTTAGAACGCTGCCCTGTCACGGCAGAGGTCGCGGGTTCGAATCCCGTCTCTCGCGCCAGTTTTATGCTTAATTTTAAAATAGTAACAATACTAGTAGCAAAAAAAATTACTTTAATTATTGAACATTAGTCGCAGAACTCATGGATTGTTATCCTTGAATAATCCACTAAATAGATTAGTAAAACATTTGTTTGTAGAAACATATATAAAGTGGAAAATTATTTATCAGAATATTTACCAATTCTAATTTTCATTATTATTGGTTTTGCCATAGCAATTGGAATGACTACCTTGTCTTTTGTCGTTGGGGAGAGGAAGCCTGATAATGAAAAGCTTTCTGCATATGAATGTGGTTTTGAAGCTTTTGATGATGCTAGGGGAAGGTTTGATGTGAGGTTTTATTTAGTAGCCATCCTATTTATAATTTTTGATTTGGAAGTAGCTTTTTTGTTTCCTTGGGCAATATCACTAGGAAGTATTGGGTTATTTGGTTTTTGGTCAATGATGATTTTTTTATTAATTCTCACTATTGGTTTTATTTATGAGTGGAAAAAAGGAGCTCTCGAATGGGAGTAGA
>CACKTS010000039.1 GCA_902603095.1 uncultured Alphaproteobacteria bacterium | reverse complement strand
AGGGTTTCAAGTATAAAAATAAATTTATTAAATTTTTTAGTAAAAGGGATCCTAAGGATTTACCTTGGAAAAAATATAAAGTTGATGTTGTTTTAGACTGTAGTGGTGTGTTTACATCAAAAGAAAAAGCTAGTGCCCACATAAGTGCTGGTGCAAAAAAAGTTATAATATCAGCACCTGGTTCCAATGTTGATGCCACAATAGTTCAAGGAGTAAATAATCAAATATTAACAAAAAAACATTCGATAATATCAAATGGTTCATGTACTACAAATTGCTTAGCTCCTGTAGCAATGGTTATAGACAAAGGAATTGGTATAGAAAATGGTTTTATGACTACAATTCACAGTTATACAGGAGATCAAAGATCTGTTGATCATGCTCATAATGATTTCAGAAGAGCTCGAGCAGCAGCTATATCTATGATACCCACTTCTACTGGTGCAGCCAAAGCTCTCAGTTTGGTTCTTCCAAAATTAAAAGGTAAGCTTGATGGAACAGCAATAAGAGTACCAACACCAAATGTATCATTAATTGATTTTACCTTTACCTCTAAGAAAAAAACAAGTGTGGAGAAGATTAATAAGTTAGTGATTAAGGCTAGTAATTCAAAAAAACTTAAAAATATATTAACCACAAATGATTTGCCCTTAGTTTCAATAGATTTTAATCATAATTCTAGCAGCTCTGTGTTCGATCTAACTCAAACACAAGTGATTAATGGAAAATTTTGCAGAATTTTATCTTGGTATGACAATGAATGGGGTTTCTCAAATAGAATGATTGAAACTATGCTAGACATTAAAAAATTATTATAGGTGAAAAATAAATCATTTGCTTTTACCATTGATACGCTTGAACAAGCAGAAAAAATTATTTTAGAATCAAGAATTTATAATTTTAAACCAATATTTCATTTCAAAAGTTATATTATAGAAGGATTTGGATTTGATTTTATATCATCATTTAAAAAAATACTTTATTTAAAATATGGTAAATCAAGCTTTAAACTTTTTGTAGATTGTGGATATGACCATGGGCTTTGTATTAGTATGATAACAAAAAAAATTGATTATACAAAACTTAAAGGAAACAATGTTATATTATCTAAAATTAGAAATATAGCCAATAAAAATAGGGTTTTATTAAATCAATCTTTTAATATAGTAGATTGCAGAAATAGAAAAAACATTAAATCAAAAATGAAAGAAATCTGCTTAAAAGGTATTAAATGAAAATTGATGGAAACCAAATTAAAGTCGGAAATATTCTCGAAATTAACTCTAAATTATGGCGCGTATTAAAAACTCAACATACTCAGCCTGGGAAAGGTGGAGCATATCTTCAGGTTGAAATGAAAGAAATTCGTGAAGGAACAAAAATGAATGAAAGATTCAGGTCATCAGAAAGTGTTGAAAGAGCTATACTTGACGAAAAAATATGTCAATTTTTGTATTCAGAAAACAATAAATATGTTTTCATGGACAATTCATCATATGAGCAAATTGAAATCGGTGATGATATTATCAGTCAAGATCAATCTAAATTTCTTATTGAAAATGATGATGTAAATTTGCAATTTTATGAAGGCTCTGTTGTTGGTTTAGAACTTCCAGATAGTGTAGTTTTAAAAGTTGAAGATACTGAAGCAGTAGTGAAAGGACAAACTGCAGCATCTTCATACAAACCAGCCATATTAACAGGAGGAATAAAAACCTCTGTACCTCCTTTTATATCCAATAATGATTATGTTGTAGTTAGTACTTCAGACAGTAGTTATTTAGAAAAAGCTAAAAAATAAATGTTACCTGCTACAATTAACATTTTTGAAAAAGCAGCAAGAAAAGCTGGTAAAATTTTAATTAGAGATTTTGGAGAAATTGAAAACCTTCAAATACAATCAAAAAATGTTGGTGATTTTGTAACTAGTTCTGATTTAAAGGTTGAAAAATCATTATTAGAAACACTTAAATACTACTTTCCTGATGCCAACTATATTACTGAAGAATCTGGGCATATAAAAGGTAATGATGAAACAATAGTTATAGATCCAATCGACGGTACTTCAAATTTTATTCACGGCATTCCAAATATCGGAATTGTTATTAGTAAAATTGTTAGTGATGAAATCACTGATGGTATAATTTATAATCCTATATTGAATGAATTTTATTGGGCTTCTAATGGCAAAGGGGCTTGGTGTAATAACAAAAGAATTAGAGTCTCTAAAAGACATGATTTATCAAGTTGCTTAATTGGAACAGGCGCACCTTTTGGTAACAGAATTTATAAAGATTATTATCAAGAATTAGAAAATATTTCTAAATTAACTGCCGGTGTGAGAAGATTAGGAGCAGCTTCAATTGATTTAGCTTATGTAGCTTCAGGTAAAATAGATGGATTTTGGGAAAAAGATTTAAATTTATGGGATGTCAGTTCAGGAATATTATTAGTTAGTGAGGCGGGAGGACGTTTATCAGAACCTAATGGCAATAAATGGACTACTAAATCTAGAGATATATTGGCTTCAAACACCCTTATACATAACCAGTTAATAGAAAATCTAACTTTACTTTAGTTAATTTACTAACTATAAGCCAAGAATATGAAAAAGAAAGTTCACCCAGATTATCATGAAATAAATGTTGTTATGACTGATGGATCTAGTTTT
The DNA here is from genome assembly GCA_902603095.1 of uncultured Alphaproteobacteria bacterium. GTDB lineage: Bacteria > Pseudomonadota > Alphaproteobacteria > HIMB59 > CACPNW01. Next base: position 2,277 of record CACKTS010000039.1, on the reverse strand, counting down.
AAAACAAGATCAACATGGGGTAAGGAAAATGATACTCTCAAACTTGAAATAGACCCTAAATCACATCCTGCATGGACTGGTGGAAAAACCAATATAAACGAAGCAGAGGGTCAGGTGGCAAGATTTCAAAAAAGATTTAAAGGTCTTAAAGTTTAAATATTACCTAAAAAACTTTTGAGCCTCAGTAAGTAAATTTGACTTTTTTTCAATTTCTTCTTTTACTCTGCTAATCTCATTTTTAAGCTCAGAAATATAATTGTTTAAGTCTTCAATGCTAAAATCATCTAAATTTAGAGATTTTATACTTTTCTGTGTTTCTTCAAATTCTAAAAAATCATTCATATTAAATTATTTTTATATAAAAATATAAGGAATATATGTACAAGAGTTTTTTTTAAATTAGAAGGATTAACTATGAAACTACCTCTTATGCCTAAAGCAACCGCTATATGGTTAATTGATAATACTTCACTTTCTTTTAGCCAAATATCAGATTTTTGTGGTCTACATGAATTAGAAGTACAAGGTATAGCTGACGGAGAAGTAGCCGTTGGAATGCGAGGATTTGATCCTGTAGATAATAAACAACTTACTAGAAAAGAGATACAAAGGTGTGAAAATGATAGTTCAGCAAAATTAGAATTAATTTCATCAGAAATAATTGAATCATTGCCTCCAAGAAAGAAGGATACAAAATATACCCCCCTTTCTTTAAGACAAGAAAAACCTTTTGCAATTTTATGGCTCATAAAAAGATATCCTTCAGAACTAAGCAGTTCTCAAATAGCAAAACTAACTGGATCTACAAAAAATACTGTAGAAGCCATTCGTAATGGAACTTATAGAGAAGCAGTTCTAGAAGCTAAAAGTCCAATGGATACTGGTCTATGTAGCTATCAAGATCTTGAAAAAGCTCTTAACAGGGCAAAGAATAAACGAGATAAAGCTGAAGCAGAAAAAGCTAAAGAAGATAAAGAAGATAAAGAAGTTGAGACTAGTCAAATTTAAATTTAATTAAATAATTTAAATAAAAATACATAAGACTCATCCAAAAAATTATCATTAAAAATATAAATAAATATAATTGATTCATTTCTATTAAACCTAGAGGTACTCCAGAATAATAAGTTAAAGGCCCCAAAATCCCACTAATAAATATAGCTATAAATTTATAATTTGATAAAAAAACAAAAACTTCATCAAATAATAACGAAAAACTAGGCCAAAGTATAAGCATCCATATCGGTAAAAAACCAAAATATAATGATACATCAAAATTATATACTTTTAAAAATACTAGGGTTGAGTCAAAAATGTATCCTATTATGGAAACTAAGAATACAGTAAAAGTAAATTTTTTTTTATTATTTGAATTTAAAAAACTTAATAATAAAAAAACTAAGCCAAAAATCAATCCGGGTATAAAACTATTATATAAAAGTTCTCCAAAAACACACATAAGCCATGTAAATTGGTAACCTGACAAAATTAAAATTATTTTTAATTTACTCATTTATTTATAATAAAATGTGAAACATCAGTCGATTTACTTATAAAACCTGTTTCACAGTATGCAAGATAAAACTCCCACATTCTTTTAAACCTATCATTAAATCCTAACTTAACTAAATCTTGCCATGATTCTTGAAATTGTTTGTTCCATAGATTTAAAGTTTTTGCATATGACAATCCAAAACTCTTTACTTCTTTAAAATCAAGACCTACTTTTTGATTAATTGAACTCAATTCTTTTTTTGATGGCAGCATGCCTCCTGGAAAAATATATTGTTGAATAAAATCTGGTTGATTTTGATATTTGAATGATCTTTTTTCGTCTATAGTAATAATTTGTAAAGCTGCTTTACCTGAATTTGCTAAAGAATTTTTAACAACATCAAAATATTTTTCCCAATATTTTTTTCCTACAGCTTCAAACATTTCTATTGATACAATATTTGGGTATTGTTTTTCAATTTCCCTATAATCTTTAAATTTAATTGATACTTTTTCACTTAAACCCTCTTTTTGAATTTTATTTGAGGCATATTCAAATTGCGCTTTAGATATAGTGATTGCATCAACTTTTGACTTAAAATTTTTTGCAGCATAAGTTGAAAAACCACCCCAACCGCATCCAATTTCAAGTAGGTTTGAATTCTCATTTAAATTTAGAGCCTCTGCAATCTTATGATATTTATTTAGTTGAGCATCAAATAAATTTTGGCTTTCTTTTTCAAAGTATGCTGAAGAATAAGTCATACTTTTATCCAACCACTT
>CACKTS010000038.1 GCA_902603095.1 uncultured Alphaproteobacteria bacterium | reverse complement strand
AAATTTAATTTATTGGCTGCTGCAACTGCCTGTCGACAAAAATTTGATTGAGAAGCGGCTCCAGTTAAAATGCAATCATATTTACCAGACATAGTTTTAGCCATTATAAATTCTAAATGCCTTGTCTTGTTCCCTCCAAAAGCAAGTGCTGTACAATCATCTCTTTTGATAAAAAGTTTTATACCTAATTTTTTCGAGATATTTGGCGCAAATTCTAAAACTGTTGGAAGTAAAGCTAAATTAACCCTGGGAATTTTATTAATTTTAGTAACTAATTCCTCTGCTGATAATGGTGAAAAGTCAGTATTCATACATTAATTTAATGACTATGTCTTTTAACCTCAGAGCCTCTTTTGCCAACTAAAAAATCTAAATCTGCACCTTTATCTGCTTGCATTACATGATCAACGTACATCTTTTGATAACCACCTTTAATGTCTGGCAAAATAGGCTTATAAGTTTCTAACCTTTTTGCTATTACTTCATCTGGCACTTCTAATTGTAATTTACCATTATTTACATCAACTTCAATTAAATCACCATTTTGTACTGCAGCTAATGGTCCTTTTATTGCTGCTTCAGGGGACGTATGTAATATGACAGTGCCGTAAGCTGTCCCACTCATTCTCGCATCTGATATTCTAATCATATCTCTTATGCCCTGCTTTAAAATTTTCTGAGGAAGCCTCATATTTCCAACTTCTGCCATACCAGGATATCCTTTGGGTCCACAATTTTTTAAAACTAAAATAGAATTTTCATCTACATCAAGTTTTGGGTCATCTATTTTATCTTGAAATTCTTCAACACTCTCAAAAACAACTGCTTTTCCTTTATGTTGCATTAATTCAGGGCTTGCCGCAGATGGTTTTAAAATAGCACCATCGGGAGCTATGTTTCCTCTTAAAATTTTAATTCCTCCATCTTTTACAAGAGGAGATTCAAAATTCTTGATTACATCTTTATTCCAACAATCAGCTTTAATATTGTTTTCTTCGATAGTTTTGCCATTAACAGTTAATGCATCCGCATTAATAAGTTTCTTGTCTAAAAGCTGTTTTATTACAGCAGGCACCCCTCCCGCATAGTAAAAGTCCTCCATTAAATATTTTCCTGAAGGTTGTAAGTTTACAAGTGTAGGAATATCTTTTCCACATTTTTCCCAATCATCTAAAGTTAAATCAATTTCTAATCTTCCTGCAATAGCTGCAAGATGAATCACAGCATTTGTTGAGCCTCCAATAGCACCATTTACTTTAATAGCGTTTTCGAATGATGCTTTTGAAACAATTTTTGACATAGTTAAATTTTCTTTCACCATTTCCACTATCCTTTTTCCAGACATGTGTGCAAGAGAATATCGTCTTGCATCAACTGCTGGTATTGCTGCATTATGAGGTAATGCCATGCCTAATGCCTCAACCATACTTCCCATTGTAGATGCAGTGCCCATCGTCATGCAATTACCTTTCGATCTGCTCATTGAAATTTCCGCTTCTTTAAAATCTTGCTCTGTAATTTTTCCAGCACTTAAATCAGCATCTAATTGCCAAACTCCTGTTCCAGAACCAATAGTCTTTCCTTTGTGATGTCCGTTGAGCATGGGCCCTCCTGAAACACCAATAGTAGGAATATCAACACTAGCGGCACCCATTAACAAAGAAGGTGTTGTTTTATCACAGCCCATTAAAAGCACTACACCATCCATAGGATTGCCCCTAATAGCCTCCTCAACATCCATACTTGCAAGATTTCTAAACAACATTGCTGTTGGTCTTAAATTGGATTCACTTGCTGAAAAGACAGGGAATTCTAATGGAAAACCTCCTGCTTCATAAACACCTTTTTTAACTGATTCAGCAATTTCTCTAAAGTGTCCATTACACGGTGTTAATTCAGACCAAGTGTTACAAATACCTATAACAGGTCTTCCATCAAAAAGATGATCGGGATGTCCTTGATTCCTCATCCAGCCTCTATGTACAAAAGTATCTCTTTTATGAGATTTAGAATGATACCACTCTGAAGATCTGTATCTTTTTTTCTCTGACATGCTTGTTTTTTATATTATATTAATAAATTATTTAAAGATACGAAAACTTAAAGTATAGTTAACAAATGCTCTGCTGATGAAACTTTGTACTCCCCAGTTTCTTCAATAAAACTATTTTCAATAATATTATTTCTAACTATAATTGCAAATCTTGTTGCTCGCATACCCATAAAATTATTTGATTTATTTACTAGTAAATTTAATTTTTTACAAATATCTCCATTGCCGTCGGCAATACCGATTATTTTATCACCATTTTTATAATTTAATAACCAAGCAGTCATTACAAATTTATCATTAACTGATAAACAATAAATATTATCTATACCTTTGTTTATAAGTTGTTGGTGTAATTTTATATAACTGGGCATGTGTTTTTCAGAACAAGTAGGTGTAAATGCCCCTGGCACCCCAAAAATAATAACTTTTTTATTTTTTATTTCATCAAATAGGTTTACTGTTGATGCAATACCTTTTACTATGATGGGTACATCAATTGATGGAATAATTTTACTCATTTTTAATTTGATTAATTGAATTTACTATTTCTTTTTCAGAAAGCAACTCAGATAGTAATATCCCATCAGGAAAGTTTTTAGAAAAAAAGGCATTAAAAGGAATGCCAAAACGTTCGTATTTTTCTAAAAAAATATTAATTCTTTTATCAGGTTTTGTCCAATCAGCTCTTATAAGTAAAATATCATTATTTTTTAATAATTTTAGCACTCTATTAGAATTCAAAACATTAATTTTATTAAACTGACAAGTCGCACACCAATCTGCTGTAATATCTAAAAAAATTATTTGATCTGTTTGTATAAGTTTATCTAAATTAACTTCAAAATAATTTAACCAATCTTTATTATTTTCAAATGTTGGATTTTGTTGAAATAATTTCCAAGAAGAAGAAAGAAAGAAAATAAATAATACTGTCAATGTAATAGTATTTTTTATGAAAGGTATTTTTTTTCTATAAGTCAATATTAAAAATACTACCAAACAAAAAATTAAAAAGTAATAATTAAAAAAATTTAATAGAATATTTGATAACCATAACACGGTAGCTAAAATTAATAATCCTAGAAAATATTTTATATAAACCATCCACTTTCCAGGTTTAGGTATGAAATTAATTAACTTTGGAAATGTAGCAATTAATAAATAAGGCGTGCTCATCCCTATTCCCATAAATAAAAAGATACTGATTCCTATTATATAATTTTGAGTAAATGCAGCAGTAATCGCTGTACCGACAAATGGTGCTGAACATGGGGTTGCCATTAGTGTTGCAAAAAATCCATTAAAAAAATCTTTTAAATAAATATTATTACTTCTGCCGAAAAAGTTTAAATTATTGAATTTATTTGGTAAAGATATTTCAAATTGACCAAACATATTCATCATAAATAAAAACATTACCATAGTAATAAAAATCAAAAAATATGGTTGTTGAAATTGCATACCCCATGCAACAGAAACTTTAGAATACTGTAATAATAAAAATACTAAACCCAAAAGGGCAAAAGACGAAATAATTCCAATAGCAGTAATTAAAAAACTTACTCTAGCGCTATGTTTTTCTGCAGATAAAAGAGAAAATAATTTTATGGAAAGAACTGGAAATACACAAGGCATGACATTTAAAATTAAACCAGCCAATAATGATATTAGCAAATAATAAATAAATTTATTATTTTTTATTATATTTAAATCTTTGTTAGATATTTTAACATTAAGTACTTTTTCAAAATTATGATTTTTATCTTTGATAATTACTTCTAGGGGAAATTCATCATCAGATATTAGATCGTTATCAAAATTAAATTCAGCATTAATTAATTTATTATCACTTGAATAATTAATAAAATTTTTGACTATAGGCAGACCAAATGGAGTATGTAAAAATATTTTTGGATTAAAAAAAATTTTTTCTGATTCAAATTGGAGTTGAATTGTTGAATACTCATTATTGTTAAAAACATTAGCATCTATTTTTTTAATATAAGAGCTATCTAAATTCTTTTCTGGTAAAAAAGATAAAGCTTTCTCCAAAACAAAATAATTATCAGTTAATTTTTTTTCTCCAGAAGGAATTTCTAAGTAAACTCTTGCATCGCCAGGAATACATACCTCTTTACAAATTAAGAAATTTACATGTAAGTTTAAAAATGTATTTTGTAATGGATCTTCTACTTCTACCTCAAGAGGAAAGATGACATTATTTTGATAACCAAGTGATGTTAAGCCTAATATTTCAAACTCATCAGGAGTAGGCCACAAAATATTAATACTTTTAACATTTAATGAATTATCCCAGGAGATTGTTTGGGGGAAGCCTCCATCACCTGGAGATTTCCAATAAGTTTTCCAGTCCTGCTCCATTTTATACTCAAGTCCGACAATAAAATTTTTAGTATTATTTTCAGAATAAGGAGAAATTAATCTTAGTTTTGATGTTTCACTCACTGACCAATCACTTGAATTAGCTAGAGCAATTTTATAAAAAAAGCTCAATATCATAGTATAAATAAGAAATTTAAATAGATTATGAAATGTGTTCATCAGAATTATTATTGTAATATATAGTAATAGGCTATTGAAATACTATATATAATAGAAATATATATAATTATGGATTTAACAGGAAAACTATTAATTTCAATGCCATCTCTAGAAGATGAGAGGTTTTATAAAACTGTAATATATATGTGTGCTCATTCATCTGAAGGAGCTATGGGAATAATAATAAATAAAAAGATAGATTATGATTTATACCCTGATTTATTAGAACAACTGGGCATTGATAAACCACTCGAAAATAAAAAACTATATATTCGCTATGGTGGACCTGTTGAAAGCGGAAGAGGTTTTGTTTTGCATTCAGATGAAGTTATACAAAAAGAAACCCTTTCAATTGAAAAAGGTGTAGCACTAACAAGTACATCAGAGTTTTTTGAAGACTTATCAAAAGGAAAAGGTCCTAAAAATAGCATACTGGCTCTTGGATATGCTGGATGGGGACCAGGACAAATAGAAAAAGAAATCCTTGCAAACAGTTGGGTAACTCTTTCAGTTGACTCTAACTTTTTATTTGACGATGAAGTATCAAATAAATGGAAAAAAGCTTATAATTTACTAGGAGTTGATCCCAATAAATTATCTCAATATTCAGGCAGAGCCTAATTATAGAATAACTTCAAAAATACGCTCTTTATCTTTTTCAATTGTTTTTTTTATCTTAAAATTATTTGTCTTAACAAGTTTATCACCTTTTTTTGTGACAAAAGATTTCATTTTTAATACCTCTTTTTCAGGCATTTTTCTTTCATATTTTAATGTATAATTTTTTTTCGCAATAATAAATGATGTTTTCATAAAATCCTCCATATGTGAAAGAGATAAATTCTCTTCTAAGTATTTAGTTTT
>CACKTS010000037.1 GCA_902603095.1 uncultured Alphaproteobacteria bacterium | reverse complement strand
ATTTTTATTTTATTTCTGGCAGGAATTAAGTTATGGAAATTTTTACTTGGATTTATAATTTCAATAATTTCTATACCTGTGGTTTTTGAGTTTATTAAACCATATCAGAAAAGTAGAATAATCTCATTTCTAAATCCTGAATCAGATCCTTTGGGTCAAGGATATCAACTTATTCAATCAAAAATTGCATTAGGTTCAGGAGGAATTACTGGAAAAGGATTTTTAAAAGGTACTCAGTCATATTTGGAATTTCTTCCAGAAAAACAAACTGATTTTATTTTTACACTTATTGGAGAAGAGTTTGGTTTTTTAGGAAGTATATTTATTATTCTTCTTTTTTTTATGTTAATTTCAGTTTGTTATTTTATTAGCATCAAATGTTTTCATGTATATGGTAAATTAATAGCTTTGGGCGTTGCTTCAAATTTATTTATTTATGTTTTTATGAATATAGCTATGGTATCTGGGTTAATGCCAGTTGTTGGAATTCCATTACCTCTTATTTCATATGGCGGATCAGTTATGTTATCAATAATGATATCAATAGGATTAATTTTAAATGTAGAATTAAATTATAATTATAAAAAATTAGAATATGCTTGAAATTGTAAATTTAGATAAAAGTTTTGGCGGTCTAAAAGCAGTAAATAATGTTAATCTTGAAGTAAAAAAAGGCTCTATAACTGGATTAATTGGACCAAATGGAGCTGGTAAAACTACTTTATTTAATACAATAGCTGGTCTTTATGCGCCAGAAAATGGAGATATTTTTCTTGAACAGAAAAATATAGCAGGTTTAAAACCACATGAATTATTTAATATGGGTGTATTAAGAACTTTTCAAATTGCTCAAGAGTTCTCCTCTCTTACTGTTTTAGAAAATTTAATGATGGTTCCTGGTAATCAACGAGGAGAAAAATTAATTTATGCATTATTTGGTGATAAGGCTGTAAAAAAACAAGAAGAAGAAATACGTTCTAAAGCAATTGAAGTTATAGAATTTTTAAATTTAAAACATTTAACTCAAGAAATAGCAGGTAATCTATCAGGGGGTCAAAAAAAATTATTGGAACTTGGAAGAACTATGATGGTTGGTGCAAATTTAGTTCTTTTAGATGAAGTGGGTGCTGGAGTAAATAGAACACTTTTAAACGAAATTTCAGATGCAATATTGAGACTCAATGAAGAAAGAAACTATACGTTTTTTGTTATTGAACATGATATGGATTTAATAGAAAAAATTTGTGACCCAGTAATAGTTATGGCAGAGGGAAGCGTGCTATTTGAAGGTAAATTTTCTGAAGTAAAATCAAATGAAGACGTAATCGAAGCGTATTTAGGCAGAGGTTTAAAAAATAAAAAATAATGATTAGTTTAGTGGGTAATAATTTAACAGCAGGGTATGGCGGTGTAGATATTATTAAAAATATAAACTTGGAGGTAAAACAAGGAGAAATTGCAGTTATTGTTGGACCGAATGGAGCTGGAAAATCAACAGCAATGAAAACCTTATTAGGAATGCTAAAATTAACAGATGGATCAGTAAGTTTTGCAAAAGATGATATAACTTCTATGCTTCCTCAAGATCGTGTTAATTTAGGAATAGCTTTCGTCCCACAGACGAATAATGTTTTTACAGGAATGACTGTTGAAGAAAATTTAGAGATGGGTGGATTTATACGATCTGATGATATTCATCATACTATTGAAGATATATACAATCTTTTTCCTGTACTTAAAGAAAAGAGAAATCAGAATGCAGGTGAATTATCAGGTGGTCAACGTCAACAAGTTGCTTTTGGTAGAGCATTAATGACACAACCTAAGATTTTAATGCTTGATGAACCTACAGCAGGAGTATCACCTATTGTCATGGATGAATTATTTTCACGAATTATTGAAGTGGGCAAAACAGGCGTAGGTATTTTAATGGTTGAGCAAAATGCAAAACAAGCTCTAAATATTGCTGACAGAGGTTACGTATTAGTTAATGGAAAACACAGTAGAGAAGGCAGTGGTCAAGATTTACTCAATAATCCTGAAGTAAGAAAATCATTTTTGGGAGGTTAATGTGATTGATTTTATTAATTCTATTGTTGTTCTCCTTAATTTTGTTATCATCCCAGGATTATCCTACGGCTCTCAATTAGCATTAGGTGCTTTGGGTGTTACATTTGTTTACGCTATATTAAGATTTGCTAACTTTGCGCACGGTGAACTAATGTCATTTGGTGCCATGATTACAATTCTATTTACCTGGTTTTTTCAATCACAAAATATTGGTTTAGGCATTCTTCCTACAGCACTAATTGCATTGCCATTTGGAATTTTAGCTACTATTGTTCTTGGGTTACTCTCCGATAAATTTGTTTTTAAATATTATCGAACACAAAAGAGCGTTCCTGTTGTATTGGCAATGGTTTCCATTGGAGTTATGTTCGTCGTTAATGCGATTATTAGGATTATAGTTGGAACAGAAACAATTAAATTTTCTGATGGACAAAAATTCATCATGAAAGCAAAACAATTTAAAGTAATGACAGGATTAAATGAGGGACTAGCCTTAAAATCTTCGCAAGTTATTACTATTCTTATTACTATTGCACTATTAACTTTTACTTTTTGGTTTTTGCAAAAAACGAAGACTGGAAAATCAATGCGTGCATTTTCTGATAATGAAGATTTAGCACTACTATCAGGTATCAATCCTGACCGCGTTGTATTTATTACTTGGTTAATTGTAGGAACATTAGCTTGTGTGGCGGGAACATTATATGGCTTGGATAAAAGTTATAAACCCATCATTTATTTAAATCTTGTTTTACCTATATTTGCGTCTGCTATAGTAGGTGGTATAGGCAGTCCTTTTGGTGCAGTTGTTGGGGGATATGTGATTGCCTTTTCAGAAATTATGGTCACCTACGCTTACAAAAAATTCTTTAAGTATTTATTACCAGAAAATTTAGAACCCTCGAGTCTGGTACAACTACTATCTACTGATTATAAATTTGCAGTCTCTTTTACTATTCTTGTGATTGTGCTTTTAATTAGACCATCAGGTATCTTCAGAGGAAAGGTTCTCTAATGAGATTTGATAAATATGAATGGACAGCAATATCCATCATGGTGTCCTTATTTATTTTAGTAGGGTTTGTTCAAGGGTGGTCAGTCAGTTTAGTCATTCTTAATATGTGTATTATCTCTGCAATCATGACAATGGGAGTTAATATTTCATGGGGTTATGCGGGTGTTATTAATTTTGGTGTAATGGGATTTTTAGCAATGGGTGGTTTAGCGGCAGTGCTTGTATCGTATCCACCCATCAAAGAAGCTTGGCATGTTGGTGGATCAGGACTTGGAATAAGTTTTGTTTTATTAATTGGTTTAGTTATAGCGGTATATTTTATTAACAAATTAGTAGAAAAAAAATCTCATAAATATTGGTTAAACGGCTTAGTTATATTTTTTGGAGTTATAATTATTAGACATTTTTTTCTAAATGCGACAAGTAAAATTGAAGAAGTTGATCCTGCTTTAGCAGGATTTTTAGGTGGAGCTAATTTACCGATCATCTTTTCTTGGGTTGTAGGAGGTTTCTTTGCAGGTGGTGTAGCATTTCTCATTGGAAAAGTAGCACTCGGTTTACGCTCTGATTATTTAGCTATTGTAACGCTTGGCATATCGGAGATTGTTGTTAGTGTTCTTAAACATGAAGAGTGGTTATCACGAGGTGTTAAAAACGTTATTGGTCTTAAAAGACCTGTGCCATATGAGATTAATCTCCAATCCTCTGATTGGTTCATTAACATGGTCACATGGTTTAACTCATCAAAACTGAATGAAATAATTGATCCTGATCAAAAACAAGAAATATTAAATAAAATAATAATTGATAGCTCCAGTTTATTTGTAAAACTAAATTACGCCGTATTATTTTTTATCGTTATGATTGTAATTTATTATTTTGCCAATAAAGCGCAGGTCTCTCCTTGGGGACGTATGATGCGTGCTATCCGTGATAATGAAGTCTCCGCAAACGCAATGGGAAAAGATATTGTTAAACAACACTTAATAATCTTTGTAATTGGTGCAGCAATTGTAGGCGTAGCAGGGGCAATGCTTGTAACTCTAGATGGTTTATTTACGCCCTCTGGGTATAGACCGCTTCGATTTACTTTTATTATATGGATTATGGTTATTGTAGGTGGAAGTGGCAATAATCTCGGCGCAATCTTTGGTGGATTTGTTATTTGGTTTTCATGGATTGAAGTGGCGCCACTAACAACATTTTTAATTAATCTCTTTACCTCAGGAATGGATCCTCAAAACGCTATTCGTTTACATTTATTAAATAGTGTTCCTTATTTTAGGTACTTATTAATGGGAATGGTATTACTTCTTATATTGCGATACAGGCCTAAAGGTATTATCCCTGAAAAAGTTAGACATTCATAATGAAAAGTTTTGATCATAAAAAAACCCAGCTGAATAAGCTGGGTTCTTAGAATTAAATTATTGAATAAATAATATTATAGGGCACCTATAGTTACAAAACCGCCACCAGAAACTTCAAGTTCCTTAAAGGCACCAGCTGCATCACCAAATGCATTAAACTCAACATCAGTTGCGCCCTGATAGTCAATATCATTACCTGCTGCTAACATTTGCAGACCGTAAGACAGTTGACCTGGATTAATAACAATCCCAGGAGCATTTGATACTTTGCTAATATTACTTAGGATAGACTGTCTATCAGCTGAACCACCCGCTTGAATTGCAAGAGCAATAATCGCAGCAGCATCATAAGACTCTCCTACGTAAGGGACACTTCCATCCATGCCATTAGCTGCAGCAAGCTCACCAAATTTAGCAGAACCTTTTGAAATTGCACCTGGCATAGAACCAAATGAACCTTCAAGATCAGCGCCAATGTTATCAACAATTGATTGACCAATCATACCATCCGATAGAACAAAAGTATCAAAAGCACCAGAATCAAGAGATGCTTCGATCATACCTTTACCACCATCATCAATATAACCAATAACTAGTAGAGCGTCACCACCAGCAGATGCTAAAACACCTACTTCTGATGAATAATCTGCTTTTCCATCTTCATGTGCAGCAGAAGCAGTAATAGTTCCACCGCCTGAAGCAAAAGCAGCTTCAAATACTTCAGCTAAACCTTTACCATAGTCATTGTTTGTGTAAGTTACAGCAATACTTTCAATACCTCTTTTAAGAGCAAGATTAGCTAAAACTTTACCACCCATTGCATCAGAAGGAGCTGTTCTCCAGAACGTTCCGTTATCAGCAATTTTACTTAAACCAGGTGAAGTTGCAGAAGGAGATACCATTAGCACTCCATTTGGTACAGCAACGTTCGCGTTAATAGCTCCAGTTACACCAGAACAGTCAGCACCCATTATAGCTGCTACACCATCAGCAACTAGTTGTTCTGCAGCAGCCGTCGCAGCAGCAGAGTCAACACAAGTTGAATCAGCTTCCATAATAGTAAAAGATTCTCCACCTAAAAGATTTCCAGAATTAGACGCTTCTAAAAACGCCAATTTAGCGCCA
>CACKTS010000036.1 GCA_902603095.1 uncultured Alphaproteobacteria bacterium | reverse complement strand
AGGAATAGCACCTGTTTTAATTGTATTTTTATTTCTTCAAAAATACATTGTGGAAGGATTAACCTCAGGAGCGGTAAAAAACTAGCCTGAAACTGTAAAACAACCTTGATCCATATTACCACTTAATGTTAAGTATTTTATAAATAATGGAGGAAATATGAATTTAAAAAAACTATCTTCATTTCTAACAATTGCTATATTTTCATTAACTGGCTTTAAGGCATTCTCTGCTGATGTTCACGGAGTATTCTGTGGAAGTGACCTTAGACCTAATTATGTAGAAATAGCAGATGAGTATATGAAAAATAATCCTGGTGTTAATGTAACACTAGAGGCTGTTCCTTGGGGAACTTGTCAGGATAAAGTAATAAATCTAGCAATTGCAGGAGATCCAGTTGCATTTTCTTATGTAGGATCAAGAACTTTAAAAGGTCTTGCAGAGAATGGACATATTTTAGAAACAAATATCCCTTCTTCTCAACAAGCAATGTATCAACCAGGCATTTTAAATACAGTTACGCATATGGGCAAAACCTGGGGTTTCCCTCACGCGTTTTCAACTAAAGCTCTTTTCATGAATTGTGGTTTACTAGAGCAAGCAGGTGTTGCTTGTGAAGGTCCTCAAACATGGGATGAATTATATTCAATGGCAGAAGCTGTGACAAATAATGTTGCTGGAGTTGCTGGTATTGGTTTAGCAGGTAAAGATTTTGATAATACAATGCATCAATTCTTAAACTATCTTTATAGTAATGGAGGACAAGTAATTGATCCTTTAACTAATGAGATAACTCTGGATTCATCTAATGCAGTTGAAGCTCTAGCATTTTATGGAAAACTTGCTAACGTAGCTCAAGAAGGTCCTTTAGCTTGGGAGAGATCTCAACTTACTGAACTTTTCAATGATGAAAAAATTGCAATGTACATTAATGGACCATGGGGCAGAGGCCAACATAAAGAAGGATTAAACGTTAGTACGGTTAGAATTCCTGCTGGACCTCAAGGTAGCCAAGGTACTCTATTAATCACAGATAGTATTGCTGTTTTCAATAATACAGGTGTAGAAGATCACGCAATGGAATTAGCAAGCATAATTTCATCGGGTGACTCTCAATACAGCTTAGATACTGACTGGGGTTTGACTCCAATAATGCAGTATCCACAAATTGGAAAAGTTGCACCATACAATGAAGATTATTGGATGATGTTTATTGATGCAATTGGTGATGGTGGACCTGAGCCACTATTTGTTGATTACAAAGCATTCCAATCTGTTATGAATTCAATGATTCAAGGAGCTATTCTTGAAGAAGGAGATCCTGCAGATTTAGTTGCTGAAGCAGCTGAAGAATTGGAAGAATATAAATAAAATCTTTTATTAATGCTGGGGTTTTTAACCCCAGCTAGAAATTTAAAAATATGAGCAATTTAAGTCAAAATTATTTATCTAAGATTAATAAAATTTTAGATAAAATTCTTAAAGAAGAAGAGAAGAAAATTACAATTTGCTCAAAGTTGATTAGTGACTCTTATAAAAAAGGTGGTCAGCTCTATATTTTTGGTACTGGTCATTCTAGACTTTTAGGTGAGGAGGCTTTCCATAGAGCTGGTGGTTTTGCTGCAGCATGCCCCATAAGAGATGACAATCTTAGTTTCAAAAAGGGTGCAGAAAAAGCAACTTCGTTAGAGAGAACTCCAAATATAGCAATAAAAGCACTTAATAAATATAAAATTACAAATAAAGATATTTTAATGATTGTATCTAATTCTGGTGTTAATCATGCTCCAATAGAAGCAGCAATTTTTGCAAAAAATAAAAATATAAAAACAATTGCCATTACATCTATTAAATTCTCTAAACAAGCACCTCTTTCAAAATTAAATAAAAGATTATTTGAAATCGTTGATATATTTATAGATAATAAAATTCCACCTGGAGATGCAATTATTAATATAAATAAATTTAGTGTAGGTCCAGCCTCAACTATTACTGGATCATTTATTTTAAATTCTATATTAATTGAAGTGGCATCAAGTTTGAAAACTGAAAAAATTTTTCCTTTTTATATCAGCTCAAATATGCCAAACGCTAATAAAAATAATACTAAGCTGCAAAATAAGTTTAGAAAAATAAATCCACACTTATAATATGAATATTTTTCTAGTATTAGTAAAAATAACTTTACATTTGTAAAATTGAATTACTATCTCTCAATTGATGCTGGTACCAGTATAATTAAGACTGTTTTATTTAACAAAAACTTTGAATTAATTTTTATTTCGTCTGTAAAAAATAAAGTCATAACAGATGAATATGGAAAATCAGAAATAGAGATGAATAAATTCTGGTCACTAACAAGCAAGTGTATTAAATCCTGCATTTTGCAGTCTAAGGTTAATCCATTAAACATAGATGCTGTTGGAATAACAGGCAATATGGTAGGTGCATGGCCAATAGATAAAGCAAATAAACCTATTAGAAATGCCATATTATGGAATGATACAAGATCTGAGAAAGTTTTTAATTTTTTAAAAAAAAGAAACAAGAAAATCTTCGAAAAGATTTTTAATATCTCAGGTTCTGTAGTTCAATATGGTTGCACTTTACCAATAATAAAATGGCTAGAGTTAAATGAAAATAAAATTTTAAAAAAAATTAAATATTTTTTAACTTGCAAGGATTGGATTAGATTTAAATTAACAAATAATATTTGTAATGATCTAACAGAAAGATCAGTTAGCCCTGGAGATATTAAAAAAACTAGATTTAGTTTAAAAATTTTTGATTTACTTAAATTAAATTATAAACTTTTAGACAAATTTCCTGAAGCAAAACATTCTTATCAAATTGGAGGGTATGTAACTAAAAAAGCATCTAGCCAAACAGGCTTAAAAGTAGGAACGCCTGTATCTATAGGAGCAGGGGATGTTCCATCAACTGCTATTGGACTTGGTGCAATTAAAAATGGAATGTGTTCAAGTATTGTTGGTACAACTTGTCATAATTTTTATGTTTCAGATAAACCTTTTTTTAAACCAAAAAATAGCGGTCTTCTTTTTTACTCCCCCAATAATCAGTGGTTAAGAACAATGATCAATGTTGCAGGAACAACAAATTTTGACTGGGTTGTAAAAAATTTTTACAAAGAAAAATCTTTAGGTAATTCTAGCATTTTATCTAAAATTGAAAAAAAATTTCAAAATTATGATGTTAACAAAAATAATATTATATTTCTTCCATATTTTAATTACGGAGGAACAATATCACCTTTTTTTAATCTTAATACAAAAGCAGAAATATTTGGACTACTGCCTCATCATGATTGTGATGATATATTATATGCATCCTATCAAGGTCTCTGTTTATCTATAAGAGATTGTTATGATGCACTTAACATAAACATGAAATCACTTTCTTTATCTGGAGGAGCTTCAAAAAGTAAAATTTTTCCTCAAATATTATCTGATGTATTAGGTATAAAAATTATTATACCTTCTGGTGAAGAATTTGGAGCTAGAGGAGCGGCTTATTTAGCTTCTGTTGCCATCAAAAAATATACAAGCTTAAATCAAGTAGCTAATCAAAATAAAAAAATTAAAAAAATATTTAATCCAAATTTAAAAAACAAAGTTTACTATTCCAAGAAATATCAACAATATTTAAAATTGAGGAAAAATTTAGTTAATATTTGGTGATAACTCAAGAAAATTTACTTTATAAATAGATATTTCATATATAAAATTATTCTTTATACTTAATTTATTGGAGGTTTAATATGAAGACTATAGTTAAGTTTATTTTTACTTTGTCTGCACTATCTTTTTTTTCATTAAGTACAGTTGCTGAAACTTCTGTTACTTTTTGGCATATGGAAGGTGTTCCACATAGAGTAGATAGAATTCAAACTTTGATTGATGAATTTAATCAAGCAAATCCAGATATTGAAGTTAAACAAGAAGTTCAAAGCTGGGGTGATATTTATGCAAAAGCACCTGCTTCAGTAGCAGCGGGAACTGCACCTGAGATATTAGTTGGTATTCCAGACTTTACTCCTATTTTAGCTGAAATGGGAGCAGCTCAACCAGTTGAAGATTTTGTAGCAGAATTAGATTCAAAATATGGATTTTATCAAAAAGCTTTAGATCAATATACTTATAATGGACATACTTGGGCAGTTCCGCTTTGGAATATGGCACTTTCAGTTTGGTACAGAAAGAGCGTATTAGATGAGGCTGGAGTTGCTCCTCCAAAAAATTGGTCAGAACTTAAGGCTGCAGCAAAAACTCTTACTAAAGATGGCATGTATGGAATCGGGTTACCAGGTAATAAACAATTATATACAGATCAAACTATTTATAGTTTTATGGTAAATTCTGGAGCTTCAGAAATTTATAATTCTGATGGCTCTCTTAGATTTGATAATCCAGCGACTGTCAGTGCATATGCTGCGTATAAAGATTTATATCAATATTCAGCTCCAGATGCTGCAAATTGGACTTGGGGAGAAGCAGAAGCCTGCTTTGCAAGCAATTCATGTGCTATGATATTACAATTTACTGTAATTTCTACTTATGATTCGCAAGCTGGTGGTGATGCTGGAGACTTAGGTGTAATTCAAATACCTTATGCAGATGGTATGGCTGATTCTGCTGGAACAGTATCATATGTTAATTCAGCAATGATAATGACTGAAGATCAAGCTAAAATGGATGCTTCAAAAAAATTCCTAAGTTTTTTAATGGAGCCAGGAAATTATGGACGTTTCATTAACATGGAACCTGGTTTATTTTTACCTATAACTGAAGCTGGAAGTAAAGATTCAACTTTTTGGGATGATCCTGTAGCTGTGAAGTATAAATCTCAAATCGAGACTATGCTTGATAATTCTACTAGAGGAAACTTATTTGGATTTACAAATGGTAATACATTTACTAGCATATCCTCAATTTCAGCTCAAAATTTATTATCACAAACGCTTCAAATAGCAATTATAGATGGTAAGGATGCAAAATCTGCTGTTGCAGAAGGTCAATCTATAATGAATGAGGCTATAGAATAAATTTCTTATTTAAAGCACCTTAAATATATTAAGGTGCTTTATAAATATGTTTATTAATAAAAAAGAAGGTTGGTTTTTTGTTCTTCCTTTAATTATCTGGCTATCATTATCTATTCTTTTCCCTTTATACATTGCTATAGATCTAAGTTTTTACAATGTAAAAATCATTGGAACTGAAGGAAAATTTTATGGTATGAAAAATTATATCAAGATTCTGACTTCAACAAAATTTTGGTCATCATTTAATCACAGCCTACTTTGGGTTCTAGGTAATGCAATTGCACAAACTTTTTTTGCTTTTCTAATTGCTTTAACCTTGAATACAAAATTTACTTTTCAAAAAATAGCAACAAATTGGATAATTTTATCATTTATAGTTCCAACTGTAGTTATTGTTGTTATCTGGAAATTAATGTTGAGTAGTAGTAGTGGAATTATAAATGCTACCCTAATTAATTTAAACTTTATTGATCAACCAATAGGATTTTTTAGTTCTCGAACATCTGCTTTTATTTCTTTGGTATTAATTAATTCATGGAGATGGAGTCCTTTTTTGGCTTTAATTATTTTATCTGGATTGAAAAGTATAAATAGAGAAATTTATGATGCATCAAAAATTGATGGAACAAATATCTTTACAGAGTTTTGGTATATAACTTTCCCAAATTTGAAACATGTTTTGTTTGTTCTTGGCTTAGTTGGCACTTTATTGTCTTTTAATGTTTTTGATATAATTTGGCTTATAACAAAGGGAGGGCCTTCAGGAGCAACTACAACTTTGCCTCTATTAATTTACGAAACAGCTTTTACTAAATTTAGGTTAAGTCAAGCCGCTGC
>CACKTS010000035.1 GCA_902603095.1 uncultured Alphaproteobacteria bacterium | reverse complement strand
ATAATATAGTTATTTATTGGAATAAATTTATTTTTATTGCTTCCCAAAAGATTATCTAAGTAACCATTACAAGCAACTACGACTTTACTTGCTTTTATTAAAGCATTTTTTGTATAAACATTGATCTTGTCATTTTTTTCTACAATATTTAAAACAGGAGTATCTTCAAATATACTTACATTATTCTTTTGTATTAATTTAGCTAAACCCATTGTTAATTTTAGAGGATTCAAGTGATAACTTCCTGTATTTAACATACCAGATAAGTAAATATCTGAACTTATTTCATCCACGATTTCACTTTTATTAAAAAATTTATATCCTTCAAATTGATAATTTTTTGACATATGATCTATTTCAAATTGATAATCTTCTAAATCTTTTTTAAAACATGCTGCAGACATCACTCCATTTACAAGATGGCAATCAATTCTATTTTTATTGATTAATGTTTTTGCTTCTTCAACAGACTCTAATCCCATGTTCCATAGCTCTTTTGCATGAGTTAACCCAAACTTTTTCTCAATAGTATACTGGTCTTTTCTCATCCCAATGCCTAGTTGACCCCCATTTCTTCCAGACGCACCCCAACCTATTTTTCTAGCTTCGCATAAAACTATTGAGTATCCTTTTTTACTTAGATTTAATGCAGTTGATATTCCAGTTAAACCTCCACCAATGACACAAACATCTATATCAATATCAGAAGTTAAATGTTCTTTTGAGTTTAAATCTAATACAGAACTCCTATAAAAACTTATTTTTTCATTATCATGTTGTTCATAGGTTTTATTTTTGTTAAACATAAAGAATATATATGTCTTTATCTAATTTATTTCTCTAAACAAGAATAAGTCCAATTATTAATCCATATGAAAGAAAAATTTGAAAAATGGCTAAAAGATAACTCTATTACTGAAGTTGAGTGTCTAGTTCCAGATTTAGGTGGAATAGCTAGGGGCAAAATTTTACCTACTAAAAAATTTATTAAAGGTTTAGATAACGACAGTCATAGACTCCCACAATCTGTTTTTATCCAAACAATCTCAGGAGGTTATGCTACAGAAGATGAAGAACTTCCTATGGATGTTTATAATCCTACAGATATTGATGTAATTTTAAGACCTGATTTTAATACTATTAGAAGTGTACCTTGGTACGAAGACCCTACTGCTCAAGTAATTTGTGATGCTATAAACCTAAATGGAACAAACGTTATTAATTCAAGTAGATCTGTTCTGAAGAAAATTTTAAAACTGTTTGATGACTTAGGTTATGAACCTATTGTATCACCAGAAGTTGAGTTTTATTTGGTTAAGCCTAATCCTGATTCCGATTATCCTCTTGAGGTTCCTGTCGGACAATCAGGTAGGGAAGAAACAGGCAAGCAAGCGTTTGGAATTGATGCAGTTAATGAATTTGATAATTTATTTGAAGATGTTTACAATTTTTGTGAACAGCAAGATATCGAAATAGATACTATAAATCATGAAAGTGGCTCAGCTCAAATGGAAATTAATTTTCAACATGGTGATCCATTAGAATTAGCCGATCAAGTTTTTTTATTTAAAAGGACTTTAAGACAAGCAGCTATAAAACATAAACTATATGCAACATTTATGGCTAAGCCTATGGAAAATCAACCTGGTAGTTCTTTACATTTACATCAATCCTTAGTTAGAAAAAAAAATAAAAAAAATGTTTTCTTTAGTAAAACAAATACAATATCTAATTTAATGAAAAATTATATAGGCGGACTTCAGACTTATACACCGATACTTATGCCTATACATGCGCCTAATATTAATTCATATAGAAGATTATATGCTACTTGGGATGCTCCTAAAAACACTAATTGGGGATTAGGAAATAGATCCTGTGGTTTTAGAATTCCATCAAATGAAGAACATAGTATGAGGATTGAAAACAGAATATCTGGAGCAGATACTAATCCCTATCTCGTGTTTGCAGCTAATTTAGCTGCTGGCTATTTGGGTATTAAAAATAAACTAAAACCAACTGCTGAAACAAAAAAAAGTGTATTTGGCAAAGATAAAAGTACGCTACCTAAAAATGTTGAAGAAGCAATTTCAATTTTTGAAAATAATGAACAAATTAATGAAGTGTTTAATCAAAAATTTATTAGAACAATTGCAGCAATAAGAAGGGTTGAAAATCAAGCATACTTAAAGGTTATAAGTTCTTGGGAGAGAGAATATCTACTACTTAATGTTTAGCTGATACTATTTTCTAGATGTCTCAAATACCATGATTTAAATTTTACTAATCCTTTTTCCATTTGAGATAGAGGTCCTGGTATATATTTATCTGAAAGCACTCCCTTTTGATTATCTTCTATTATTCTTTTATCAGCAATAGTAGTAACATCCCACATCCACTTCATTTCTTCAATGTTATAATCTTTGCCTTCTTCAGCATCTTTGTGAACCAACCACATTAATTCCACCTGAGTTAATAAAGGTGAAACTGGTATAAATGTAAATAAGGTAGCAAAATCATTACACATAAGAAGGCTATTAAAAGGTGATGTTCCAACAGATGTATATCCACAATCATATTTTCTAAATTTTCCCATTAACATAGAAATTGGTTTTCCCGATTTTGTCTCTGTAAACATTCCTTCTTTTAATGGTGTTCTTTCAGCACTTCTTGAATAATCGTTAAATTCTGTTTCGAAATATTCTCCCGTAATATGACCCATTTTTTTTACTTTCTTATTCCATTCTGATAATATTTTATTAAATTTTTCAGAAGAAGGGCCTGTATTGCTTCCTGCTCCATATGCTAAGATATATTCTTTGTCATGAACTTGACAGTATTCTGGGTGTGATGGATGACAATGATAACATTCATGGAAATTATCGAGTGTAAGTTTCCAATTTCCATTTGTAGGATAATATTGTCTATGCGCTATCTTTGCATTAGATAAATCATGAAATTCTATAAATTTTTTTGTGGGAGAAATAAATTCTTCAAAATCATTTGGCTTTTCAGATAAATTAATGAATATCAAACCCTCAAATATTTTTGAATTGCATTTATGCAAATTCCAATCATTTTTGTTAAAATCTTTATCCATTAGTCTGGCCCCCTTTAAAGATCCATCTAAATTGTATGTCCAAGCATGATAAGGGCAAATTAGAGTTTTTGAATTACCTTCATTATCTAAGCAGATTTTAGAACCACGATGACGACATACATTGTAGTGAGCATGTACTGAATTATCATTATCACGAACAATAATTATTGATTCTTTGCCAATATTAAAAAGAAAATAATCACCATGGTTTGGTATTCTTGAAATATGTCCTACAAAAACCCATTGTTTAGAAAAAATATTTTTAATATCTAAATCAAAGATATATTGATTTACATAAAATTCCTGATCGAGAGAAAAATTAAGTTTTTGCTTATGAATTAAATTTTTTAGATCAGCATTATTCATATGTATCATATAATATTGATTGAATAAGCATTCAATGAAATTTATACTAACTTATGTCTAACTTATATCACAATGATATTTACAATTTTGAAAAACCAGTAAATAGTTATTGGGAATCTACAATTGATACAAAAAATAAATATAAAACACTAGATAAAGATATGAATGCAAATGTGGTTGTAATAGGTGGTGGTTATACTGGATTGTCATGTGCATTATCATTAGCGAAGAAATATAATGAGGATGTAATATTACTTGAAGCAGGTCATATTGGTTGGGGTTCTTCAGGAAGAAATGCTGGATTCTGTTGTATACCACCAGCAAAAATGTCTGTTAAAAAAATGTTTAACAAATATGGAAAAGATGAAACGAAAAAGTTTTTTCAAAATACTATTGAAGGTTCAAATTTTACAAAAAATACAATTAAGGAATATAATATAGATTGTGATTTAACAGGTGATAGTAACTATGAAGTAGCTCCACATCCAAATTATTTTGATGGGATAAAAAAAGAAGCTGAAACATATAAAAAAGAATTTGGAATTGAAACAAAAGTTTTTTCGAAAGAAGAATTTAATGAAATAGGTCACGGAGGTAATGAGCAGTATGGAGCAATGTCATATAAACCTGGTTTTGCAATTAACCCATTAAAATTTTTATTGGGTATTGCAAATGCAGCTAAGAATGCAGGAGTTAAAATTTTTCAAAAAAGTAAAGTTATGAAAATTGAAAAATCTAAAGGTAAATTCATAATAATTTCAAATGGTAGTATTATAAAAGCAAATAAAGTTGTTATGGCAACTAATGGTTTCTATAAAGATGATATCTTTCCAAAACTCAATAATATGATTTTGCCAGTAATATCAAATATTATTATTACAAGACCGCTTACTACTGAAGAAATTAAATCTCATAATTTTATTACAAACAATCCAGTTTTAAACATAAGAAATCTTCTTTTTTATTATAGGTTATTAAAAGATAATAGATTTCTATTTGGAGCAAGAGGTGATTTGGTTGGTAGTGAAAAATCTTCATTAGAAAAATCTAAAAATATGGAGCTTCAAATGAAAAAGGTATTCCCTGACTGGAATAATGTTAATATTGATTTTCATTGGAGAGGTCTTATTGCAATAACAACTAAATTTTCACCCTCAATAGGGAAAATCGAAGATGATGAAATATATTATAGTTTTGGCTATCAAGCAAACGGAGTAAACACAGCTCCTTGGTCAGGTAATGAACTTGCAAAATTAATAGTATCAAACAGTAAGAATTTGAATATATCAAAACTTTACAAAGGTTTACCAAGCAAATTCCCTTTTCCAAAACTAAGATTATTTTACTTAAAATTAGCCTTAGCTTATTATAAATATATGGATAAAAATTAATGCTTTACCAAATAAAAAAGATAAAAAAATGATTATTCATTTACAAGATCTAAAAACTGTAACGTAACTTATTGAATGTCATATCCTCAAAAATGTAATTTTTTTATGCCTCCAGAATGGTATCCTCATGAATGTTGTTGGATGCAATGGCCTCATGAATTTCAAATTAAAAATTCATATACAGAAATTGAAAGTTGGTCTCATTTTGATTTTGAAAAAGGAAGACACAAATGGGCCGAAGTTGCCAAAGCAATATCAAATTTTGAAAAAGTAAACATGATTGTCCACCCTGAAGATATTGAAACTGCAAAAAAACTTCTTGATAATTCTATAAAAATTTATGAGTTTCAAAATGATGATTGTTGGGCAAGAGATTCTGGGGCTACATTTCTAATCAATGATCAAAAAAAATTAGGAGGTGTTGATTGGGAATTTAATGGATGGGGAAAATTTTCTCCACATGACTCTGATAATAAAATTGCTAAATTCATGATCGATAAAAGTTCTGCAACATATTTTAAATCATCTATGGTACTTGAAGGAGGGTCAATTCACGTAGATGGTAAGGGTACATTGATCACAACTGAACAATGCTTATTAAATAAAAACAGAAACCCTGGACTAACTAAAGAAGAAATAGAAGATAATATAAAAAAATATTTAAATATTAAAAAAATTATCTGGTTAAAAAATGGGACCGATGAAGGGACTGATGGGCACATTGATAATATTGCTTGTTTTGTTGATCAATCAAAAGTTCTAGCCTTATCCTGTCATGATAAACAAGATCCTTTTTATGAAAAGATAAATGAAAATTTAGAAATATTAAAAACATCTAGGGATGCTAAAGACCATCCATTAGAAATTATAGAAATAGAAATGTCTTATAAAAGGCTCATACCTAATGATGATGAGCCAAGCTCTTATATAAATTTTTATATTGTAAATAATGGAATAGTAATGCCTATTTTTGATGATGAAAAATATGATAAAAATGCTCAAAGTATTATTCAATCAGTTTTTCCTAACAGAAAAGTTATAACAATTAATGGAATAGATATTTCTCTTGGTGGTGGAAATATTCATTGCATAACCCAACAACAACCATTAAGCATTTAGAAATGAATTTGTTTAAAAAATCAAAGAAGCACTGCACAGATGCGAACGAAACATATTTACAACATATGTCTGTGGCTCAAAAAATATCATTTGATTTATTAAAAGCTTCAATAATGGC
>CACKTS010000034.1 GCA_902603095.1 uncultured Alphaproteobacteria bacterium | reverse complement strand
AAAATACTTCTTGGTGTCTTTTAGGATGTTCTATAGGTGATTTTGGAACAATTTTATTTTTTCAATTTACTCAAATACCTTGGGCAACTTTATCTATAATGATCTTAGCAATAATAAATGGTATTATTTCTAGTATAATCCTTGAAACTTTTGTTTTATCAAGACAAATGATTCTCAGCAAAGCTTTTAAAACTGCTATTGGAATGAGTTTAATTTCAATGATATCTATGGAAATAGCAATGAATGCCGTTGATTGGATTTTAATAGGAGAGGCAAAACTAACTTTATGGATTATTCCACTAATGTTACTAGCCGGTTTTCTTACTCCATGGCCTTACAATTATTACCGATTAAAAAAATATAATATATCTTGCCACTAATTATTTTTTTTAAAAATCAATAAATTAAAGACTATAATTTTTCACTGAATTTAAGTAAAAATTATATAATTATTTAATAAACTTAAATAATCTGTATGATAAAAATATAGTTAGGTAACTAGTACTAATAAAAAAAGGCCAAATGAAAGAAGATTATGAGGTCAGTAGCAAAATTAATTGTTATTATTTTAAGTTTATTTGCTTTAGCAATTGTTTTTGGTTACATTTTCGATAGATCGTTAATATTCCCCTTTACATTTTCTGATGATTTATATGTGCCTGATCATCGTTTACAAGCAGTACGATTAGGAGCTGCATCAACCTTTGCCTATTTTGGTATCCGTTACATATTTTATCAATCAACTAAATTATATCCTATCCAATTCATGGGTATTTTTTTGTTTTTTCTCTCGACAATAGGGAGCATATCTTATTACAAAAATAATGTAAATATATCTGAATATCTTGTTCCATTATTTTTTTTAATTTCATCAATTGTATTATATCAAGCTGGAAAACCTGAATTTAGAAGTTATTTTAGAAAATAATTGATAATTTTATCATTATTAATGAATAATATGATAATTAACTTATTTTTTATATTAAATTTATTTAAATAAATATATTAATTTAAATTCTTATATTTTAATTTTTATTATGTCTAAAGTGATATCAAATTCTAAGGAAGGTTTGCAAATCTATAAATGGGCAAAACAAATATTTAAATTTAATAGAAGTTTAACTGGCTCAGGTACAGTTGAAACTCTTAACTTTATAAAAAAAAAATTACCAAACTTTCAAATCAAAAAAATTAAATCAGGAACAAAAGTTTATGATTGGACTATTCCATCAGAATGGAATGTAAAAAAAGCTTATATTGAAGATTTAAAAGGCAATAAATTAATTAATTTTAAAGACAATAATTTACATCTTGTTGGTTATTCAACACCAGTTAATAAAGTTATTCAATTTAAAGATCTTAAGAAAAGATTACATACAATTAAAAATATGCCAAATGCAATTCCTTATAGATATTCTTATTATACAAAAGATTGGGGATTTTGTCTTCAACACAATAAATTAAAAAAATTTAAAGATAAAAAATATAGAGTTGTAATTGACTCATCATTAAAAAAAGGAAATATGTACTATGGTGAAATTTTAATTAAAGGTAAATCTTCTAAAGAAATTTTACTTTCCACCTACATTTGTCATCCCTCAATGGGCAATAATGAAGTTTCAGGACCAGTTTTATTAACTCGTTTAGCAAAATATTTATTATCAATTAAAAATTTACATTATTCATATAGGTTAATATTTGTTCCCGAAACAATTGGAGCCATTACTTACATTAACAAAAACTATAAAATTCTAAAAAAAAATGTAGTTGCTGGATATATTGTTAGTTGTGTAGGAGATAATAATTCATATTCTTATCTTGAAACAAAAGAAAAAAATTCACTTTCAGATAAAATAGCTAAAACTGCATTTAAATTAAAGAATTTAAAATTTAAAAATTATAGCTTTTTACAAAGAGGATCAGACGAAAGACAATTTAATAGTCCTGGAGTAAATTTAAAAATTGGTTCAATAATGAGAACAAGACATGGTGCTTATAAAGAATATCATACTTCGCTAGATAATTTAGATTTTATATCACCTAGTGGTTTTCAAGGAGCATATGATATTTATACTTATGTATTCGATCTTTTAGAAAAGAATAGAGTTTATAAAAATTTGATAATAGGCGAACCTTTTTTAGCTAAATATAAATTAAGATCAGATACAATAGGAACTGGTTTTAATAAAAGTTTTCTAAATATTTCAAATATATGTGCTTATTTAGACGGAAATATTGATTTAATTGATTTATCTAAATTATTATCGTTAAATTTTTATGAAGTTGTTAAAATCATAAAAATTTTAAAACATAATAAAATAATAAAAATGATTTCATAAAAATAATATGATTAAAAATAAAGGTGATGATTTTTATTATAAGATTTTAAAAGATATTGAAAATTTTTCATTAAATATTGAAATTATTTATTTTTAAAAAATATTAAATTTTAATGACATTAATAATAGTGCCCGTAGCTCAGTAGGATAGAGCGCCAGATTCCTAATCTGGGGGTCGTGAGTTCGAATCTCGCCGGGCACACCATATTTTTTATTATGGAAAAATATGAATTTTTTTTTATTTATTTTTTAAATAATTTACCTAAATATATGATTTATATTCATTTTTATTCTATAAAATAAAGTATATATAGAATATTTGCCCAAATAATTGTAATAAAGTAGTATTTTTTAACAATAAAATAATTATGGATTATAAAAATTTTAATAAAGATAATAATAAAGTTAGAATTGCTCAAATAGATAATCACCTTTTAGATATATCAAAGCAATCAATAACTGATGAGATTATCAATTGGTTTCAACAATCATCTATCCATTGGATGACAGGTCTTTTTATAATGCGATATTATTATACAAATCAAGAATTATCAAAACAGTTATTAGTTGAAGAAATTAATAATCACATTCCTTCAGAAGGTAAAAAAACGGTTACAACAGAAATCAAATATATTGAAGATGCTGAAACTAAAAAGTATGTTTTAATATTACCTTCATTAATTGATAACAGAAAAAGAATTATAAAACCAACTGAAATAACAATCTCCTCATTTTCTAACTGGTTTCAAAATTATTATGATAATTTAGAAAATTTTTTTAATAAAACTAAAAACTTTTAAAGTATTTAAAAATTTTATTACAATTCAATTTTAAGGATCATCTGGGATAAAGTTTTGCATCCGCCATTTCCATGGTTCAATAAATTTCCCTCTCCATATGCCAAGGTTGTTCTCTTTTGCATATCTTTGATCATCTATATATAAATCTGATTGTTTTATTCTAGCTAATGCAAGCCCAGATCTTATAAGTTCTTTATTTAATTCTATATTTTGTGTTTCACAGATAGCAAAAACTCTATTCATCTTTGCTTTACCTTTAACAAAACATATTGTTTCACCTAAATCGACAATTTCTTCTAATTTACGAACTCCAGATTCCCAACAAGGCCATAATTCATTGTTTATATAACATTTTTGTGGCCTTTCCATAGCTTCGACACCAAATAGTATAATTGTTTGTTTATCAATTTTAATATAATCACTATTTACAACTTTTGCTTTTCCTTTAATAATTTCATCTTCAGCATTTAAATTTTTTAATAAAAAAATAGAAATAAAAAAAATGATAAGGTATATAAATTTCTTATTCATGAATTTGACCATTAGGCTTAATAGCATTGGTCAAGATAGTATTTTCCATTAAAACATCTCTCATATTAGCTCTTAAAAATCTAGCATAAGAAAAATCTGAATTCGTAAAATTTGCACCTAGTAATTTAGATTTATAAAAATCAGTATTTACAAATTTTGAGTTAGTTAAATCAGCATATCTCATATTCGCTAAATAAAAAGATGATTTTGATGCATCAACCTCAGTGATAATTGCATTTTGTAAATTTGCAACATCAAACAATGTTAAAAAAAAACTACTTCCTGTTAAATTTACTTTTGGCATATTTGCTTCTATAAAAAAAGCTTGATTAGAAACTACATTTGTCAAATTTGCGCTATTTAATATAGCTTTTCCCATTCTTACACCATTCATTTGTGCACCTTCCAAATCTGCTTTTTTCATATCTGCTTCAAAAAACATAGCATTAGTAAGATTTGCATTTTTAAAACTAGCTTTAATTAATATCGTCTTGTTTAAATTAGCATCCTCTAAATTTGCATTATCAAAATTTGCACCAAACAAATCAGATCTATGAAAACTCGTTGTTCTTAAATCAGCATTTTTTAAATTTGCACCTCTAAGATTCATATGTTTTAATTTTAAACCAACTAATTTACAGTTTTCACAATCTAATGATTTACCATTAATAAAATTATCCTCTTTCTCACCAGCTAAAACATTGAAGGAGAAAAAAAATAAAAAATAAATTACTTTTAATATATTATTAATGTTCATATTTAGCTAATTTTATATCATTTGAATATACTTCTACTTTTGTCCAACTTTCAAAATATGATAAAGTTGGATTTCCTGAAGGAGTAAAACCTGTTTGACCTTTTTTTCTAAAATATCTGCTTTGTAATATTATAAATTTATCTTTTTGAAATTTCATACATATATCTTTAATAAATGCTTGTTTTTCGCTTACAGCAGTTTCACCATCTAGTTTTGGAACATCTTTACATTCCCAAGGGTCTTTCCCCCACATTCCCTCTAAATGTTTTTTCAATAAAACAGCTTTTTTTCTTTCAAATAAACTTGCTCGAGGATCAGTCATAATTCTTATACCTTTTACTATCCCATTATCATCAAAAAGAAGGGATAGTATTGAAGAATAAGCCATTACTTTTGTACCCTGAAATCTAACTAGTCTTTTTTCATAATTAGCCAAAGCCCAATAGAGAGCTTCATCATCATATTCAAAATATACTTCTTTTAATTGAGAATTTTCTTCTTTCTCACATTTTGCAAAATCAGCAAATCCATTTGGTAATTTTCTCCCTGGAGGACCACCATTAGTTCCACAAGCAAATAGCATAAAATGCATACTTGGAAGATCTTCATAATGCATTCCTGTTTTAACGTCAAAAATAGTAACAGTTTTCTCCAAACTTAAAACTACAGGAGAAATAAAAAAAATAAAAATTATATTAAAAAGAATTAATCGTATTTTTTGCATAGTTTAGTGCCTGCTCCAAATTTTTCTTCACATTCAGTTTTTGTAACCTTTCCTCGATCTTTAAAATTAACAAGAATATAATGAACAACGGCTTTAACTTTTTGATCACTTAAAGTCTTATCTCCCTTTTTAGGCATATCTTCTTTTTCATAATCATCAAAAACTGTATCCCAACAAATTGCAGGATCTTTATATGCTTTTCTGTTAAAGAAAGGCATAGCTTTGCCAGGAATACCACAATTTAAAACTTCAGTGAGCAATTCTTCATCTAAAACTGTTTCTCTAAGATTTGCAGCAATTCCAGGTGAACGTGGATGACCTTTACCATCACCAAACACACCATGACACCAAGCACAGTTTGCTTTACTCTCAAAAGCTCTTTCACCCATAATAAAAAGATCATCAGCAGCAAATAAATTAGAGTTAATAAAAACAATAAGTAAAAAAATAATATATTTCATTTTAATATCACAAATTTAATAATTTAAAAAAAGAGGGCTAATATTTAGCCCTCTTTAAAAGTTAATTATTAATTAATTTAATCCAAAAACAAACAGAGTTGATCCTGGTTGCATTCCTTCAAGTTCAGGTACATTCATACCAGAAGCACTTAAAATAACACTACCACCACCTTGAACAGCTATATATTGTTTTCCATCAACAGCATATGTCATTGGAGGTGATGACAAAGTCATACCAATATTAAAGCTCCACAATTTATCTAGAGTTTTTGCATCATGACACGCAACTTCTCCATCAGCCCATGATGTACATGTTAGATCTGGAGTAGACATAACGCCAGCATAATTCAAAACTTCGTTTTGATATTTTGCTACCATTTTACCTGTTTTAACATCTATAGCAGATAATGAACCTTTTACTTTGTCAGTAGTTTCTGTACCACCGCCTATGTAAACAGTTCCTGGTTTTGCATTAGCAGCTTGTTCTGCAGCATCTTCAGCAGTTGTAACAACAGTACATGCTTCCATACCAGCTCCATAAGCTAATCCTAAGATTGGATTATAAGAAGTAGGGAAAAAGTTAACACCACCTTGAATATGTGGGCAACCTAAAACACCTTCTTTACCTCTTCTAGGAGCACCTCCTGCTACATATTCTTGTAACGGTGCAGATGCGTCATATCCTAATGGCTTTCCAGTTTTAGGATCTAGTCCAGCTGTCCAGTTTAATTCATTAACATACTGATCACCTGTAATGAAAGATCCATTGTTTCTGTCTAATTGGTAATAAAAACCATTTCTACCAAAATGACCAACAACTTTTCTCATTTCTCCATCAATCTCAGTATCATAAAGAAGATGAATACCTGTTTCATCATAATCTAAATAATCACCTGGAGTGTATTGAAAATACCATTTCATTTCACCAGTATCTAGATCTGCAGCAATAACTGAATTTGTAAACAGATTGTCACCTGGTCTAGCTTCAGGATCGTACATTGGTACAGGATTTCCTGTTCCAAATATATACACATTTTGTTCTAGATCAGCTGATCCACTAACCCATTTTGATCCACCACCAGTTTTCCATGCATCATGATCATCTAACCATGTTTCTGAACCTGGTTCACCTGGAGCAGGTATAGTGTACATTCTCCAATTTTTACTTCCATCAGATACTTTAAGTGACTCAATCCATCCTCTTGTACCCCAGTCACCCGCAGAATTTGCGGTAATAATATTATCACCTATTACAACTGGTGCCATAGTCATAGATTCACCCTCACCATCAGCAACTTGACGAGACCAAACTTCATCGCCTGATTCATCATCTAAAGCAATAACTCTTCCATCAAGAGTATTAATGATAACTAAATCTGGAGCTAATGCTACACCTCTTGTAACTGGTAAATCACCAGTTTCAGGTGGAACTTCTGGATCAAAAACCCATAATATTTTAGCTTTATTACCTGCTGTAACATCTAGTTTCATTACAACGTTCCAAGCATTTTGAACGTACATCATGCCATCATTAACTAATGGTGTTCCTTCATTACCTCCAATACCAAAGAGTCCTTTTTTATCTAACCCTCCAGTTGCTACAGTAAACTTAGGAACTAGTCTATGAACATTACTTCTATTGATCATCCCAAGATTAGAAAATCTTGTTGAACCAAAATCTTTATGAACAGTTAGCCAATTGTGTGGCTCACTAGGAGCATTAGCTAAACGTTCGGCCGTTACTGGTGCAGCGTTTGCAGTACCTACAATAGAGAAAACAAACACAGCAACCAAACATAATATAAAGTTTTTTAAATAACCCATAATATGACCTCCCTATATTATTTAAACACTATTGTTGTGAAGTTCAGCAGTCA
>CACKTS010000033.1 GCA_902603095.1 uncultured Alphaproteobacteria bacterium | reverse complement strand
TTTATTTCTTCTAATAGGTCCTTTGATAAATTAATTCCAATTAAAGAATTTTCAAATTTATCAAAATAATTATTTGGAATGAAATTTAAATTTTGAGAATTAATTGTATCAACAATCATAATTGATTTATCAAAGTTTTCATTATATTTTGCATAGGTATAATCTAATAAACAATCTTGTAATTTAGGATTTAAAGGAGGAGGAGAAACCTCTGATGAGTAGTAAGATCTTAAAGGTAAATAATTTACTAATTGAGGGAAATATCCGACTATTCCTAGTCCTACAAGTTGTAAAAAAATAAAAACACTAGCACCTTTCCAAATTTCTGTAGTTTTAATTGATTTAGGTGCAACACCTCTTAAATAAAATAAAGAAAAACCAAAAGGTGGTGTTAAAAATGAAGTTTGCATATTGACTGCAATCATTACTCCTAACCATACAGCTGTAACATTGGCAGAAGTTTCAGCTAAAAGTATAGGTGCAACAATTGGAACAACCACAATTGCAATTTCAATAAAATCTAAAAAAAATCCTAATACAAATATTACTGCCATAACTACTATAAACTGCGTCCAAAAACCACCTGGCAATCCTGTTAAAAAATCCTTAACAATCTCCTCACCTCCGAAACCTCTAAAAGCTGCTGTGAGCATAGCAGCTCCAATTAAAATAATAAAAACCATTGATGTAGTTAAACTTGTTTCTATCATTACGTTTTTAAGAACATTATTTATTTTAAAAGTACGATAGAAACTCCAGGCTACTCCAAATATTAAAAAAATTACAGCTACAGATGCTATTAATATTGCGTTAAGATCAACAGAATTACTAATAGTTTTAATATTAAGATTAAAATTTCTAACTAAAATAACAATAATAATTAATGAAATAATAGACACTATTGCAGGTGTATATTTATGTTTTCTTCCATCATAAAGTCTGTAACTACCCATAATGCCAGCGCCAACAGCACCAATTGCACCAGCCTGATTGACAGTTGCCACTCCCAATAATATTGATCCTAATACGACAAAAATAAGAGCTAAGGGAGGCACTAAAGATAATAAAACTTTCCTAAAAAAAACTATATTATAAATACCTTCATACTTTACTGGTGGAACTAATTCTTTTTTGAAAACACCTATAAATAAAATATAAAGCATATATAGTGACACTAAAACTAAACCTGGCAAAAAAGCACCTAAGAACATATTTCCAGCACTTACTGATTCAACACTAAACTGACTAGGCATGTTCATTGATCCAGTAGTGTTTTTAAAATCCATCATTCTTAAATTATCAGCAGCATCTGATGCTGTTGCTAATTGATCAGATAAAATTATTAATACTATAGAAGGTGGAATAATTTGACCTAATGTTCCAGAAGAACATACAATCCCAGAAGCTAGGGATTTGTTGTAGTTATTTTTCATCATAGCAGGAAGAGAAATAAGACCCATTGCAACTACAGTAGCTCCAACAATTCCAGTTGTTGCTGCCAAAAGCGCTCCTACGAAAATTACTGATATACCTAACCCGCCTGGCATTGGTCCAAATAATTGACCCATACTGATTAATAAATCTTCAGCAATTTTAGATTTTTCTAGCATTATACCCATAAAGATAAATAATGGTATTGCTATCAGTGTATCTCTTTCAACTTCCCAATAAACTCCTCTAAAATTTGTAATTCCTGCATTTAGCCATTGAAAAGGTCCATCAGAAATAAAATATTCATTTGCATTTCCTTCAAACAAATAACCTGCAAAACCAGCGATAAGAATTGAAATAATAGCAGAACCAGGAAGTGCAAATGCTAAAGGATATCCAGAAGCAAGTGCAAGGGCCATTAAAAAAATTAATAAGAAAAGAAAAAATAATTCCATAAATTTATTTTCTTTTTATAATTTCTAAGTTTCTTAAGAAATAAACAACAAATTGTATTAGCATAGTCAGAGCAAATATGATTAAAAATCCAGCCATTAAATATTTTATATTCATTCCTTGTGTGCTTTGGGAAGTTTCAAAATTCATTATCGGTTGATTTAAAACACACTGTTTACATGACATGCCTTTTAAAAAAATTGTTAAACATAACGGTATACCTAAAATAAGACTTCCAAATAAATTTACTAAAGCTTTATTTTTTTCAGTAAAATTAGTATAAAGTACATCTACTCTAACATGACCATCCTTTATTAATGTATAATAACTCGCAAAAAGAAATAGACTGCCATACCAAAATCTTACAAGATCACTCATGAGAGTTTGTTCGTATGAAAATACAAACCTTAATAAAACAATCTGAAATTCAGCCAGTACAACAAGAAAAGCTAACCAGAAAAAGTTAATAGATTTAAAAAAATAACCTAGTATTAATGCAACTAATAAAAGAGGAAAATGAACGTATGGCGCTCTAAAAGAATTATTTGATAATTTAACATTCCAACTTTTTCCAAAAAAATGCTCAATAAAACCTTCAATTATAAGAAGAGAAATCACTGCATCAACGATTCCTATAATAAATACAGCCCAAAAAGCAAATCTAACAATATAACTGTTAGTATTATCAAAAAAATCAGCAATTGTTATTAAGCCCATTTCTTTTTTATAGAAATAAACTAAAAAAAAAGGAAAAAAAAATGCAAAAATATATAACGAAATCTGAATAGAGGAATAGATATTTACATCATTATTAATAGATAAGGCTCCGGGCCAATTTCCTCCAAATGTAAGATAATTATTAATTAAAAAAGCAAAAACAAATAATACAATAGTTATAGAAAATATCTTAGCGAAATTAAATGTGTTCATAAAAAAAAGAGTGGGGAGTTTTTCCCCACTCAAGAAAAAAAATTAACCTTCTAATACTCTACGTCTTTGAGCAGTATATCCGTGGTCTGCAATTTTTAACCAGTTGCCAATGTCACTTCTAGCTTTCAAAAAACTATCAAGAATACGTCCAGTAAGTTCGTTACCTTCAGCTAATTCTGCATATAATTCTTCTGAAGCTTCACCCATAGCATCAATAACATCATCATTGAATTCTCTGAGCTCAACACCATGATCATTTATTAGTCTTTGAAGTGCCGCACCATTATTTGCGTTATATTCAGTAACCATCATTTCATTTTGAACTGTAGCAGCATGTTCAATAATCATTTGATCAGTTTTAGAAAGACTTGTTAACCAAGACTTGTTACAACCAAGAGTAATTAATGTTCCTGGTTCATGCATACCTGGCCAATAATAGTATTTAGCCGCTTCATAGAATCTAGATCTTTCATCATTCCAAGGTCCAACCCATTCACATGCATCAATAGTTCCATTTACTAGGTTTTCATAAATTTGACCACCAGGCATACCAACTACTGAAGCACCAAGTTTTGTAACCATCATTCCGCCTAATCCAGGCATTCTCATTTTTAAACCTTTGAAGTCATCTGCAGAGTTAATTTCTTTATTAAACCATCCACCCATTTGAACACCAGAGTTTCCTGCCATAAAGTTTTTAAGTCCAAAACCATCAGCAAGTTCATCCCAAAGTTCTTGACCACCGCCATGTCTAATCCAACCATTTATTTCTGTTGAAATTAGTCCAAAAGGAACTGCAGCAAAGAAACCCCAACCTGGATGTTGTCCTACCCAATAATAATCTGCACTATTGTACATTTGAGCATTTCCTGAACTCACTTCAGTAAATACATCCAAAGGACCAACACGTTCTCCACCTGCATAATGATTTACAACAATTCTTCCATCACTTAAATCAGATATTCTTTGTGAAACTGCTTCACCCCCTGTGCCTAAACCAGGATAACCTCTGCCCCAAGTTGCAACACAGTTAACTTCAATCCTATCAGCTGCTATAGCCGGAGCAGGAAAAGAAGATACAGCAGTAGCAGCAGCAGCAGCTACACCCGCCTTCTTTATAAAGTCACGTCTTTTAAAATTTTTTTTCATATATCCTCCCAAATTGTGAATATTTATAATTTAAATCCTACACGTTATTATTAAAAAAGGTAGATTTTTTGTATTACTTGTTGTTTTTTTATTAAAAACTAGCTATGCCAGTTTGATTTTTCCCCAAAATTAAAGAATGGATATTTTCAGCACCCTCATATGTTTTAACTGTTTCTAAGTTAACTAGATGTCTCATAATATGATACTCTTCAATTAAACCATTTGCTCCCAGCATATCACGACAATCCCTAACTATATCTAATGATTTTTTACAATTATTCCTTTTTAGAATTGATATTGCATTTATTATATCTTTGCCTTCATCCATTGCTTTTGATGTTAAAAGACATGATGATAGTCCAAGATTTACTTCTGTTTGCATGTCAGCTAATTTTTTTTGAATAAGTTGATTGGCTGCTAATGGTTTTTTAAACATAATTCTATTCTCAACATATTCTTTTGAAATTAACCAACATTCTGTTGCCGCACCAAGAACCCCCCAACTTATTCCAAACCTTGCTTTATTTAAGCAGCTAAAAACTGAACTCCATCCATTTGTATTTTGTAAACAATTAGACTTAGGAATAAAAACATTCTCCAATAAAATCTGACCAGTTGGGCTTATTTTGAGACTTGTTTTATTATTTATAGGGCTAACAGTTAATCCTTTTGTATTCTTTTCTAAAATAAAACCTTTTACTGAATGAGTCTCAAGATTTTCATTTAGTGCCCATACTATAAAAATATCGGCTATACTTGAGTTAGTAATCCAATTTTTACTACCATTTAATATATAACCATCTTTATCTTTTTTATAAGTTGTTTTCATTGAAGAAGGATCTGACCCAGCCTCACTTTCTGTTAAACCAAAACATCCAATTTTATGACCTGAAATTAATTCAGGGAGATATTTATCTTTTTGTTCATCTGAACCAAAATTATAAATAGGATGAATTACTAATGATGATTGAACAGAAATTGATGAACGATAGCTACTATCAACTTTTTCAATTTCATAAGCAGATAATCCATAAGCGGTACTTGAAGCACCTGCACCTCCATGACTGTTAATAGTTGAGCCCAGTATCCCTAATTTCCCAAATTCTTTGTATAGCTCTCTTTCAAAATGATGATTTCTGTTATTTTCAACGACTTTAGGCCTCAAAATATTATCAGCAAAGCTCCTTACATTATTTTGTATCAATTTCTCTTCTTCGGACAAATTTTCTTGAACAAAAAAAGGGTCAAACCAGTTATTTTTTATCATAGAGAGGTATGCAATATCACTATTTTATTATAAGGGAATGATAATTAATAAAAATATGAAAAAGAAAATTTTTATTGCTTCTGATCATGCCGGTTTTGATATGAAATCTAAGTTACATAATCATTTTTCTAATTTCATTGATTTAGGCACAAATTCTAATCATAGTGTTGACTATCCTGATTTTGCTGAAAAATTAACTAAAGAGGTATTAGATCATGATGGCAGCTTGGGAATTTTAATTTGTGGCACAGGCGTAGGTATGAGTATAGCTGCAAATAGGAAAAAAGGTATAAGAGCAGGCCTTGTTAATAATCCTGAAATCGCAAGATTAATTAGACAGCATAACAATGCTAATGTATTGGTATTACCTGGAAGGTTTATGGAAGAAAAAGATGCAATGGATTGTGTAGAAAGTTTTATAGATAGTGAATTTGAAGCAGGTAGACACCAAAAAAGGATAGACAAAATATGAATTCAAATTTTTTCAATGAAAATGTTAAGTTAGCTGACCCTGAGGTTTATGCAACATTAAAAAAAGAACTTGAAAGGCAGCAAAATCAAATAGAATTAATAGCTTCAGAAAATATTACTTCAAGAGCTGTTTTAAATTCACAAGGCTCAGTAATGACAAATAAGTATGCAGAAGGATATCCTGGTAATAGATATTATGGAGGTTGTGAGTTTGTTGATCAGGCAGAGAACATTGCTTTAGAAAGAGTAAAAAAACTTTACAATTGCAAATATGCAAATCTTCAACCACATAGTGGTGCGCAGGCTAATCAAGCAGTATTTTTAGCTCTTTTGCAACCACATGATACTATTCTTGGTATGTCATTAGCTTCTGGAGGACATTTAACCCATGGAGCAAAACCAAATTTATCTGGAAAATGGTTTAATCCAATTCAATACGGAGTTAAAAAAGATGGAAATGACAAAGATTTAATAGATTACGATGAAGTTGAAGCATTAGCCATTGAACATAAACCAAAATTAATAATTGCAGGTGCATCTGCTTATCCAAGAATTATAGATTGGAAAAAGTTTAGAGATATTTCAGATAAGGTTGGAGCATATTTCTTAGTTGATATGGCTCATTATTCTGGTTTAATAGCTGGTAAGCAATATCCTAGTCCAATTGAACATGCGCATATAGTAACTTCTACAACACATAAAACTCTAAGAGGAGCAAGAAGCGCTATGATTTTAACAAATGATGAAACTATTATTAAAAAAATTAATAGTGCAGTATTCCCTGGTTTGCAAGGCGGCCCCCTTATGCATGTAATGGCTGCAAAAGCTGTAACTTTTGGAGAGGCATTGAAGCCAGAGTTTGAAGATTATATAATTAAGGTTATAGCTAACGCGAAAGAATTAGCATCTTCATTAGTAAATAATGGCTTTAAAGTGGTCACGGGAGGAACAGACTCTCATATTGTATGGTTAGATTTGACACCAAAAAATATAACTGGTGATAAAGCTGAAAAAATTTTGGAAGAAGTTGGTATTGCTTGTAACAAAAATGCAATTCCTTATGATCCTAATCCACCTAAAATTACAAGTGGTTTAAGATTTGGAACAGCTGCAGCAACATCCAGAGGATTTAATCAGCAAGATTTTGCTCAAATTGGTAATATGATTTCAGAAGTCCTTGAAAATATTAATCAAAATGATGATAATAAAAAGCAATTTATTTCATCAATGAATGAAAAAGTTATTAATATGTGTAAAAAATATCCAATCTATAATGAGGCTTTTTAATGAGATGCCCTTTTTGTAGCAATGAAGACTCACAAGTCAAAGACTCCAGACCAACAGAGGATAATACAGCAATAAGGCGCAGACGTATATGTGAACAATGTGGATCTAGATTTACTACATTTGAAAGAATTCAATTAAGAGATCTTGTAGTACTTAAAGGTAATGGGAAAAAAGAGTCTTTTGATAGAGATAAAATGTATAGATCTTTATCTTTGGCACTACGTAAAAGAAATATTGACACTGAAAAAATTGAAAAAATTGTAAACGCTATAGTTAGAAAGCTAGAAAATTCAGGTGAGGGAGAAATAAAAACAAATCTTATTGGTCAGTACATAATGGAAGCACTATCTATACTTGACCAAGTCGCATATGTAAGATTTGCATCTGTATATAAAAATTTCAGAGAAGTTAAAGATTTTGAAGATTTTTTAGGTAATTTAGAAGATAAATAACTCTTAAATTAAAGATGAATCATCTAAAATTTATTAATCAAGCTCATGATATAGCATTAAAAAATTTAGGCAAAACATTCCCTAACCCTACGGTAGGTTGCATAGTATGTAAGAATAATAAAATTATTTCAAAAGCTGTAACAAGTAGTACTGGAAGACCGCATGCTGAAGAAATAGCATTGAAAAAAGCTGGTAAAAAAGCAAATAAAGCAACAATGTATGTTACTCTTGAACCATGTTTTCACAGCTCAAGAAATGGATCTTGCACAGATCAAATCTTAAGATCAGGAATTAAAGAAATTTTTATTTCTTGTGTAGATCAAGATCCAAGGACAAAAAATAAAAGTATAAACAAACTTAAAAGAAATAAGATTAAAGTAATAACGGGAATAAAAAAAGATATAACACTAAATACAAATAAATTTTTTTTTAGAAGTATTAAGAAAAAAAAACCTTTCACTAAAG
>CACKTS010000032.1 GCA_902603095.1 uncultured Alphaproteobacteria bacterium | reverse complement strand
TTACTTGCTCCAAAAAGCGGTATATTTCTTCCTAATCCAGATGTTAAATTTCTATCTATGATGAAAAAAAATGACCATATTGCTACAATAATAAGTTATCAAGGCGCTGAATTATGCAGGCTTTTGGCTCCTGAGAATGGAATGTTTTTTGGTTTGAGAGCACTGCCAAATGTTACTATTGGTGATTGGTGTTGTTTCTATGCTATAATAGAAGGTGAATGGTAATTTATAAATATGAAATCTTCTGAGAGAGATTTTGTTGGATATGGAAAAACACCTCCAAATTCAAATTGGCCAAATAAATCAAAATTAGCAATAAACTTTGTCATCAATGTAGAAGAAGGTTCAGAGTATTCACCATTACTTGGAGATAAAAATTCTGAAACTGGTTTATCTGAAGTACCTGGTGGAAGACATTTAGAAAATCAAAGAGATTTAGCTATCGAATCGATTTATGAATATGGATCAAGAGTTGGTTTTTGGAGATTAACAAAAGTATTTGAAAAACATAATATACCTCACACATTTTTTGTGTGTGCTTTAACCCTTCTTCAAAATAAAGAAATATGTACATATATAAAAAATTCACCAAACGATATTTGTTGTCATGGATATAGGTGGGAAGAACATTATAAATTAAAAAAAAACCAGGAAGAAAAAAATATAAAAAAGGCTTTTGATTTAATTTTAAAATTAACAAATAAACATCCAAAAGGTTGGTATTGTAGATATGCTCCAAGTGAAAATACTAGGAAACTATTAGTTAAAAATGGAAATTTTTTGTATGATAGTGATTCTTATAATGATGACTTGCCATTCTGGGTCAAAGTTAATAAAAAAAAACATTTAGTTATTCCTTACTCTCTAGATACTAATGATGTTCATTTCAAACTTCCTTCTGGATTTAGTGGATCTAACCAATTTTATGAATATATTTGTGATTCTATTAATTATTTATACAAAGAAGGTTCGCATAAACCAAAAATGCTAAATATTGGACTACATCCAAGACTAATTGGTAGACCTGGAAGAATGATTGCAATAGAAAAAATAATAAAGCATATTAAAAGTTTAGACAAGATCTGGATTTGCAAAAGAGAGGATATTGCTAAACACTGGATTAAGAATTTTTAGTGAACAATCATCAATATACTAAGTATTTATTTGATAATGTAAAAAAAATTTCTTTCGCTAATCCTGGCGTTATTAGAGATACGTATGGTATTGGAGAAAATTTAACACATAAATTCTTAATTAAAGAATTAAGTAATTTTACAAAAGATATAATTATTGATTTTGGTGGTAATTTTCTGGCAACATATGAGGGTAAAATCAAAAAAAAAGTTGTTGTAGGATCTCATCTTGATAGTCAAAAACATGGAGGCAATTTTGATGGTCTAGCAGGTGTAATTATGGGCATAGTTATTATAAAATATTTCCATGAGAAAAAAATTAAACCAAAATATTCTATTGCAGTAATGGGAATCAGAGGTGAAGAGAGTTGCTGGTTTCCTTATAGTTATATAGGTAGTAAAATAGCTTTAGGACAATTTGATAAAAAACTTTTACATACCTTAAAAAGATCAGATACTAAAAAATCATTATATTATCATATTAATAAAGCTGGCTTTAATTCTAATAAAGTATCAAAAAATAAAGTAAATTTTGATATTTCAAATTTTAAATATTTTATAGAACCACATATTGAGCAAGGTCCAGTTTTAGAAAAAAAGAAAATTCCTTTAGGAATTGTAACTGGGATAAGAGGCAGTTTTAGATATAGAGATGCTATTTGTAAAGGTGAATATTTGCACTCAGGAGCAACTCCTTTTGATTACAGAAAAGATTCTGTAGTTGCCGTATCAATGCTTATTAATGAAATGAATATTTTTTGGCAAAATCAATTAAAAAAAAATAAAGATTTAGTTATTACTTTTGGTCAATTTTTTACTGATCAAAAAGAACATTCTTTTGCTAAGAGCTCAGGTTTAGTAAATTTTTGTATTGATGTAAGAAGTAATTCTAATAACACATTAAAATTTGTTAACAGAACACTTATTAAAAAAATACAATCAATTGAAAAAAAAACAAATACTAAATTTTTTCTTGGTAAAGAAACTAATTCACAACCAGCTTTAATGAGCAAAAAATTAATTAGTATTTTTCAAAAATATTCAAAAGAAAAATCAATAAAATTTGAAACAATGGCAAGTGGAGCAGGTCATGACGCAAGTGTTTTTGCGAATTATGGAATTCCGTCATTAATGTTATTTATAAGAAATAAAAATGGAAGTCATAATCCAAAAGAATATATGAGCATAAAACAATTTATGGAAGTTTTTAAAGTCTTATGTGGTACAATTGAAAATAATTATATTTAATTTAATTTAGCACAACACTGATCAACCCAATGATTAGGTTCTACTTCAACTAAACCCATCTTTATATCACCACCTTTACATTCAATTCCTGGATTTGGACATCTAGTTCTAAATACACAACCTGAAGGAGGATTTATAGGGCTTGGTATGTCACCTTTGATTAAAATCTTATTTGTTTTTTTTGCTTTAACCTTAGGAACAGCAGATAATAATGCTTTTGTATACGAATGTTTTGGGTTGCTAAACAATTCATTTACAGGTGCCATTTCAACTATATGACCTAAATACATAACTGCTACTTCATCACAAAAGTATTCAATTACACTTAAATCATGTGATATGAATATCATCGTCAAATTATATGTCTCTTTAATAGTTTCTAATAAATTTAAAACTTGGGCTTGAATAGATACATCCAGAGCAGAAACTGGTTCATCTGCAATAATAAATTCTGGTTTCAAAACTAGCGCTCTAGCAATTCCTATTCTTTGTCTTTGACCTCCAGAAAATTCATGGGGAAATCTTATTAAACTTTCAATCGGTAAGCCTACATCATTAATTATTTGTTTAATATATTCTGTAGCTTCGTTTTTTTTCATCAATTTATGAACTAATATTGGCTCCATTAATGTATCAAGAATATTTTTTCTGGGATTTAAACTAGCAAAAGGGTCTTGAAATATCATTTGTATTTTCTGTCTAATATTTTGCATTTTCTGCCTGTTAAAATTTGAAATATCTTGATTTTTAAAATTTATTTTACCGCTTGTTGGTTCAATTAATTTAATTATAGTTTTTCCTAATGTTGATTTACCAGATCCAGACTCTCCAACTAATCCTAAAATCTTATTTTGCCTAACATTTAGAGAAACATTTTGAACAGCTTTAACACTTTCATTTGATTGTTTGAATATTCCTTTATCTACTGGAAATTCTTTATAAAGATTTTTTATACTGAGAATAATATTTTTATTATTTGTTTCTTTTTTAATTATTTTTTTTTGCTTTCGTTTTTCAATTTTAAACTCAGGTAATGATTGAATAAGATTATTAGTGTATGAATGTTTTGGATTTTCAAATACATCTAAAACATTTCCTTCCTCAACTATTTTTCCCTGGTACATAACTATAACTCTGTCTGCTAATTCTTTAACAATTCCAAGGTCATGAGTTATAAATAAAATACTAGTTTTGGTAACAATGGAGTTTTTGAGTTTTTTTAATAATTCTAAAAGTTGCGCTTGTATTGTTACATCTAAAGCTGAAGTAGGTTCATCAGCAATAATTAGTTTTGGACTACATGCCAAAGCTATTGCAATCATAATTCTTTGCCTCATCCCACCTGATAATTGATGAGGATATTCAATTGATCTTTGAATTGGGTCTGGAATTTCAACTAATTCTAATAAACTAATCATTTCTTTTTTTGCATTTATTTTAGATATCTTTTTATGCCTTATAATTACTTCCAAAATTTGTTCACCAACA
Source organism: uncultured Alphaproteobacteria bacterium (assembly GCA_902603095.1). GTDB lineage: Bacteria > Pseudomonadota > Alphaproteobacteria > HIMB59 > CACPNW01. Next base: position 5,632 of record CACKTS010000032.1, on the reverse strand, counting down.
GTCATTGTAGGGTTCAAACAAGTCATCGGTTCTTGAAATACCATTGAAATATCATTACCTCTTATTTCATTATGTTTTTCATCAGATAAGTTTAAAATATTAATTTCTTTATTTTTTTTACTAAGTAATGTGATCTCACCATTTTCTACTGAAGCATTGTTTGGTAAAAGACCCATTATAGAAAGGCTTGTTACAGTTTTACCTGAGCCAGACTCACCAACCAAAGCTAAAACTTCACCTTCTTTAATATTAAACGAAATATTATTTAAAGCTGGTTTTGAACCATAGTCTGATTTGAATTCAGTATTTAAATTTGATACTTTTAGTAAATCTTCCATTTATAATTTAAAATTTTTTATTAACATTATACTTTGCCTTTACCTATAGATTGACGCGCATCTAAAGCAATGCTCAATCTATCACCTAACAAGTTAACAGACATTACTGTTAAAAAAAGAAATAAACCAGGATATATCATAGTCCATGGAGCATACCTCATGTACTCTCTTCCTGAACTGAGCATAGCTCCCCATTCTGGTTCAGGTGGCTGAGCTCCTAATCCTAAAAAACTTAATGAAGCGATTGAAATAATTGCACCTCCCAAATCAAGTGTTGCAATTACAATTATAATTGGGAATATATTTGGTAAAATGTGATTAAACATAATTCTAATATTTCCGTAACCCAAACTTACACATGCTTCAATGTATGGTTGTTCTTTTACTTGCAAAGCGGCTGATCGAATAATTCTTGCAAAATGGGGAATGCTAGCTAATCCTACTGCAAAAACAACATTCCATAAACCTACACCTATAATTGCAACAACTAAAAGTGATAGTAGAAATGATGGAAAACCAAACATAACATCAATAATTCTTGACCCTATAATATCAACCCTGCCACCAATGTAAGCAATTGTAATTCCAAATATACTTCCTGAAATTATTCCAAATAAAACAGATATAACTCCTACACTTAATGAGTATCTTGCTCCATATATAATTCTTGAAAAAACATCTCTACCATGAATATCCGTTCCAAATAAAAATTCCCAGCTTGGAGCTGATAATCTAGGCCCTGTATCAACTGCATTCCAATCATATGGAGCAATTATAGGTGCAAAAATCGCACCAAACACAATCAGAATTAAAAATATTCCTCCGAAGGCAGATCCTTTGTTTAATAAAAATCTTTTTAAAATAATTTTGAATTTTTTCATTATTAATTTTTTCTTTCCAACCTGATTCGTGGATCTATAATTCCATATGTAAAATCAACTATTAGATTTAAAAATATATAAACAGCAGTCATGTATACCACTAAGGCTTGTACCAACGGAATATCTTTAGCAAGTATCGCTTGTAAAAGTAATTGACCTAGTCCGGGCCTTGCAAATACTTCTTCTGTTATTACTGCTCCTGTAATTAATAAACCAAACTGAATACCTAACAAAGTTACAGGAGGTATCATTGCATTTCGTAAAGAGTGTTTTAAAATTATATTATATTTTGAAATTCCCTTTGATCTAGCTGTTCTAATATAATCTTGATTTAATACATCTACCAAACTAGATCTCGTGAGTCTTGCCATTCCACCAGCAAAAAATAAACCAACACTAATTGATGGAAGTATTAGTGATACGAAACCATCTCCAACAATGGGCACCCATCCCAATGTAGTTCCAAAAATATAAATTAGCATCATACCTATCCAAAAACTTGGAAGTGATATTCCACAAAGAGCAATAATCATTGAAATTGTATCACGTATGGAATTAGGTTTTGTACCTGCAAAAATACCAAACAGCACTCCAAAAAATACGCCAAATATTAATCCCCCTATTGACAGTTCAATGGTTGGCATCATATTTTCTTTAATCATTTTGGTTACAGGTTGTCTTGTCAAATATGATTTGCCTAAATCTCCTTTAGTTGCATTAACTAAAAAAGACCCGTAACGTTCCAAAACTGGTTTATCTAATCCTAAATTTTTTCTTACATTTTCTCTAACTTCATCTGAAGCTGGTCTTCCTCCTAGCATAAGGTTAACTGGATCACCTGGTATAATATTTAAAGTAACAAAAACTACAGTCCAAGCAATATACAATGTTGGAATAACAATTAATAATTTTTTAAGAAAGAAATTCATTGAATAAAAGCCACCTATAAAGGTGGCTATTATATAGATTTATTTATTTTTTTCGAACATCGTACATACGAAGTTGCCAATTACCATTAGCAAATCTTACACCCTCTAAATCTGGATTGTAAGCAACTGTTTGTACTTGATCATGAATTGCTAAGAAAATAGCCTGATCCATAATATGCTTTTGAATCTGCATATATAGATCATCTTTAGTTTCTTGAGTTTCAGCACTTTCAGCATCCTCTAAAAGTTGATCTAACTCTGGATTTGCATATCTTGCCCAATTAAATTTGAATTTACCAGGCTCTGGTATATTTCTTGAATGGAAAGGAATAATTAACACCCCTGGATCCAAAGAAACCCATCTGATAACTAACATATCATAGCCATTAGCAAAAATTAATTCATCTTGTCTTGCTTTCATGACAACTTCAACATTAACATCAAATCCAACTTTATTGGCATACCCTTGAATGGCAACGCAAGTATCTGGCTCTAAAAGACATGGAAAGAATACAGTTAATTTCTCACCATTTTTTTCTCTTATACCATCTGATCCCATTTTCCAGCCAGCTTCTTCTAGTAATGCGGCTGCGCCATCTGGATTATATCCATAATAATCTTCATTCCCTTTCCAATAACTTGGAGTTGAACTACTTATTGGTCCAAATGCTGCTTCAGCATATCCAAAAAATAAATCACTTGTCATTTTAACTCTATCTAAAGAGTGAAAAAAAGCTTTTCTAACATTTATATCTTGAAATACACCTACAGTAGTATTTAGAAATGCAGCATAAGGAAGTCCAGATACTGTTCCAGCAACTGTAGCAAGATCTCCAGATGAATCAAATCTATTCATATCTAGAGGTGGAACTAATTCCGCAATATCTATCTCACCGGCTTCTAGAGCAGCAACTCTTGTACTAGTATCTTTAATTAATCTATAAGTTAGATTTGCTACTTGTGAAGGACCAGATCCATCCATATATTCTGGAGCCCAATTATAGTCAGGATTTCTAACAAGTTCTACTTTCTTATTAGCTTCCCAGTTTTTAAACATAAAGGGTCCAGTTCCAACAGGCGCCATTCCAAATCCATCATTGCCTAAACTTGACAATGCTGTTGGACTAACAATTGAAAGTTCTGTTTCCGTAAATGCTGTTAATGCAGAACCATATCGTCTTTCAAATACTACTTTTGCTGTATAATCATCAACAACAACAGTTTCTTTGTAAGGTCCTAAAATGTCAACAGCTCCTTGAGAACCTGTTTCTGGATCAACTATACTATCAAAAGTTGCTTTTACAGCAGCTGCATTAAATTTTGTTCCATCATGAAAAGTAACATCATTTCTTAAACTAAATGTATATTCAAGTCCGTCACTTGATACATTCCATGATTTAGCAAGACCTGGATAATGATTACCCTGTGAGTCAGCAGCAATTAATTGATCAAACATATTTACAATTAGCATTTCCTCATGTCTTGATTGTGTTATTCTTGGATCTAGAGTTCTTAAGTCCGGTCTATCCTCAGCAAATACAATATCTAAAGCATTCGCTTTACTTACAAATGATAAACTAAAAAAAAGAGCACTTATTCCAAAAAAAATTTTTACAATTTTCTTCATATTACCCCCTTCGAAAATTTGTATGAAATTATATTATCTCTTTTTTGATCAACAAAAAGTATAATAAAATCATTTTAGTAATGACATTATGACAACACTATTTTCCTTGAAATAGGTCATTTTTTATATTTTTCTCTTTAAAATTATAAATTATACATCCTTCAAATATATCTAATTTGATAAAAAAGAATGTTTGTCGAATTTTTTTCCATCCTTAAATATTTCAATATTTTCACGGTTTTTTAAAACTTTTATATCTTTTAACGGATTGCCTTTTACAATTAAAATATCTGCTCTTTGACCAACTTCAATAGTACCAACATTTAGCTCAAGTAATTTACCACCAAATTGTGTTGCTGCTTTTATTGCTTGCATATTACTCATTCCACCCTGAACCATGTATTCCATTTCTCTGTAATTCATACTTCCGTGTGGTAACATAAATCCTGCATCGGTACCTAAAGCAATTTGTACATTAGAGTTTATAGCTTTATCTAATGATTCCCATTTAGCCTCTCTTGATAATTTAAGCCATTTCCAATTTTTTGATTTTGTAAAATTTGCATCATGTTCAAACTCAAAATTCCTTTCATTTACTAAAAGTGTTGGAACGTAAAATGTATTTTTTTCAGCCATTAAATTTATTGTTTCATTATCTAACCAATGACCATGCTCAACTGAATGTATTCCAGATCTAACTGCAGTTGTTATAGATGGTCCTCCAGATGTATGAGAAGCTACTCTTACATTATGCATTTGTGCCTCTGTACAAACTGCTTCAATTTCTTTATTAGACATTTCTTGTTTATATGGATGATCTAAATCATAAGTTGAGCTTACACACATATTAGTTTTTATAAAATCTGCTCCAGCTTTTAATTGTGATCTAACTCCTTTTATAAATTCATTCGGACCATCACATGGATAAGTCATATCAATAAAATTAGTATGACTACCCCAACCAGGTTGATCCATATGACCACCTGTAATAGATAATCCTAGACCACATGCCAATATATTTGGTCCAATTAATTTTTTGTTATTAATCATATTCTTTATATTTATTGCTACATTGCCTGGAGCATTCATATCTCTAAGACTTGTAAAACCATAAGACATATGTTCTAAAGCAAATCTATAACCTCTTAGAGCTTGTGCACCATAATCCATATCTGCTGACTCAGCTCTAAAAGATCTATTATCAGTTATACCCGAAAAAGCTAAATGAACATGAACATCAATCATTCCAGGCATAACAATCTCATTATTATAATTAAAAATTAGATCGTTATGTGACGGTTTAAATTTCTCAACATTTACAATTTCATTTATTAATCCATTTTTAATAATTATACATTTATCTTTTATTATGTTGTCATCGACTCCATTAATAATTTTTTTAGCTTTAATAATTGTTCTCATATTATGTAATTATATATTTATCTTTAACTCTTTTTGATAAATCCCAAGCGTTGACATACTTATTGTTAATTCCATTTTTGCTTTGTATTCCCAAGTGCAAAAATGCTGGTGTAATTATTTGAGGATCTTTCCATATTTTTTTCTTTTCTTTTGAGTATGTTTTTTTACTCATTGATGTTTTTATTGGAGTTCCAGGTGTTATTGTATTTACAACAACATTATATTTTTTACATTCTTCATATAAAGATCGACTTAATCCCTCAACTCCAAATTTTGAAGCACAATATGCTGTTTCATTAAATCCTCCAAATTTAGCTGCCCTACTTGATACATTAATTATTGATCCTTTTTTATTTTTTTTCATTAAAGGTGCTATTATTTTACAACTAATAAAAGTTCCAGTAAGATTTACATCAATTATTTGTTTCCAAAAAT
>CACKTS010000031.1 GCA_902603095.1 uncultured Alphaproteobacteria bacterium | reverse complement strand
CTTACATGTATGTGCGCGACAGCAGCTCCTGCCTTTGCGGCATCAATAGAAGCTTCAGCTATTTCTTTAGGAGTGATGGGTAGGTCTGGATGCTTACTAACAGTATCACCAGAGCCAGTTACAGCACAACTTATAACAACTTCATTATTCATTTTTCTAAAAAAATGATGTATCTCAGTTACAGGAAATTAACAAGTGTCTATATATTTAAAAACAGGAAAAGTTTTACCAGAGTGGACTGACTATAACGGTCATATGAATTTAGCTTTTTATATTCACCTTTTTGACTCTTCTTGGGAGGTATTGCTAGAGAAGTTTAACATAGGCGAAAATTCAGCAAAAAACGAAAAAAGAACTACATTTGCAGTAGAGTCTCATACTACATACGACATGGAGGTCAAAGTAGATGATGAAGTGGAAATGAACCTTCTTTTTCTAGACTTTGATAAAAAAAGATTAGTTTACAAATTAGAAATGATACATAAAAAAGAAAAATATTTAGCCTCAACTTCTGAAGTTTGTTCTTTATATGTTGATTTAAATTCAAGAAGAGTGACTGAATTTGAAGATAGCAAAAAAAAATTAATTCAAAACTTTATTGATACAAATAAAGATCAATTCAATTCGGATAATTTGCATCTTATTAATAAATTAAAAAAATAATTACAGACCAAGATAAACGTGTTTATGTGGTTCTTTGTTAAATATTCTGTGTACCATAGGAATAAATTCTTTTAATTTAATAGTATCATAATTTGGATCAAATGAATTTTGATCATAGGTTTCACAAAAATTTACAGTATCTTTAAAAAAAGGATGATCAATAAACTTGTCTCTTAAGTTTCTATCTTGCCCATAGTGATGGTTATAATAATATGATTGAAACAAGCCATGTTTTTGTACAATCCAATGAGTTTTTTCGGAAACAAAAGGTCTTAAAACAGCAGCAGAAATTTCAGAATGATTCAAGGGTGCTATTTCATCACCAATATCATGAAGAAGTGAAGCAACAATCATTTCTTCATCTGCATTATCTCTTAAAGCTCTTGAGGCTGCCTGTAATGAGTGCTCTAGCCTAGATACTTGATATCCTCCTAAAGAAGAATCAAGACTTTTCAAAATTCTAATTACTCTATCCGCAGTTCCTTCAATATACTTATCTTCAAATTTGGCGAGAAGATCATAATCTTCCTTATCACCATCCTTCATTTCAATAAATTTCACTTTATCCATACTAAATCTCTAAATAATAATTATAATATTCTCTGTCTCTTTTGTAATCAAGTGATTCATACAGCGCTTGAGCTTTTTTATTATTAATAGCAGTTGATAATTCTATTAATTTAATCTTTTTTTTACGACCAAATTTTTTAGCAATATCCATTAAAGATTTGCCTATTCCATTTTGTCTAAATTCTTTTTTTACATATAAATCATACAAAACTAATTTTTTGTTAATATTTAAAGAATCAAATGTTTCATAAAGTTGTACAAAACCCACGGGTTCTTTATCGCAAAAACACAAAAAAATAGTAGATTCTTTTTTAGAAATTCTTTCCTTAATATATTGAGTTGATTTTTTAATTTCAGTTTTATATTTGTAAAACTGTCTATATAAATCAAATAGAAAACCAACTTCTTTATAATTTTCTTTTTTTGCTTTAATAATTTTTATTTTCATTTTTTAAAAGATCTAATAAAACCAATTATAATACTAAAACTAGTAAAAATTAATAGACTATAAATAAACCCCTCATTTCCAGTTTGATCCATAACTAAACCTACCGATATTGGTCCAATAAACTCACCTAATTCATATATTATTATAAATACAGAGGTAACAATTGCAATTTGCTTAATATCATATCTTTCACCTAAATATGCTAATGAAACAGTATATAGACTAATGCTGGAACATCCCCATATTATTACTGAAAAATAAACTGCAATATTTAAGTTTATTATTTTTAAAAGCAATATTGGCCATATAATATTTCCAAATAGAAGAATAAAAATAAATTTCCTTTTATCTACTTTATCAGACAAGGCTCCAACTAAAGGTTGTGTTATAACGCCAACAAAAGCTCCTAAGAAAAAATACAAACCAATTTGTTTATCTGAAAAAAATTCATTTATCATAAAAGCTGGAAAAAGAGCTCCGAATGAAGAGTCATTTACACCTGCCACAAATATAGCTATAAAAATGAAAGGAGCAAATAAAACAAAAGAAAAATTTATTTTATTATTTTGACTAGGTATCTTTACTTCATGAATATGTTTTTTAATAAAAATGATAGTTAAAATTCTCAAAGACATTAGGATTAAGCAAATTATTATAGGTAAATTTCCTGAGCTTCCATAAAATGCAACAATTAATGGACCAACTCCAAACCCTATAGAAATAGAAGAATTATATAAACCTATAGCTTTCCCTCTATTTTTATCACTAGAAACTATGTTAGCCCAAGCATCCATTGTCATCCAATTCATCCCTCCCATAAGACCCATAACAAAATGACAAATTGCTAGATTAATTGGATTAAAATAAGAAAACATAGAAATTATACATACAGTTTGTAAAGATACTGAAAATATAAGTGTCAAAAATAAACCAATTTTATTAAGTACTTTTGTGACTATAAAACCTGCTGACATTAATCCAAAAGAAAAACAAGAAGCTACAATTCCAATTGTAAATTCTGAATAACCTGCGTATTTTTGTAAAATTACTATAATTGTAAAAAAATATCCTAAAACAACGCCAGTAAAAAAAGCAACAATTGATAAATATTTAATACTAGAATTTACAGTGCTAAAATCTGCATAATTTTTAATTGCAGAAAACATTACGTAAATTTAATCTTTCCATAAACCTTCTGTTTTAAGTTGTTGAAGAGAATTTTGAATAGCAGTAAATAATTTTTCAACAAGATCATCAATTTGTGATTTTGTAATTATTAAAGCAGGAGATAAAACACAAATATGATAGAGCGGTCTAATAATTAAGCCTAATTTAATTGATTCCTCATCAATTCTTGATCCTATAGCTTTATCTAAAATAAGTGCTTCCTTACTATCTTTATTTATTACACATTCTATGCCTGCCATTAATCCTTTACCTCTTACATCTCCAACAATTGGTAATTCATACAATTTTTGTAATTTATTATGAAAGTAGGGTTCAATTTCTTGAACATGTTCAAGAATTTTATCTCGTTTAATTATTTCTATGTTTTTTAGTGCTGCAGCACAACATGCTGGATGCCCTGAATAAGTATAGCCGTGAAAAAAAAGTGCTGATTCTTTTTTAATATCATTTAGTAATTTGTCAGAAAATAGGACAGCTCCAAGAGGCATATATCCTGAAGTAATTCCCTTAGCACAAGTTATGATATCTGGAACTATGTCAAAAACTTCTTCAGAAGAAAAAAAATGACCCATTCTTCCAAATCCTGTTACTACTTCATCTGATATATATAAAACATCATATTTTTTGCATATTTGCCATATTCTTTTTAAGTATCCTTCAGGAGGGACAATACAACCACCTGAAGCCATGACTGGTTCAGCAATAAAAGCTGCAACATTTTCTGATCCTAATTCTATTATTTTATCTTCAAATTCTTTTACAAGTTCATCACAAAATTCTTCAATTGTTTGGTTATTTTTTCTTCTATAAGAAAGAGGTGAGCTCAAATGATGAATGAAATTTTTTTCAAAATCAAAATTATTTTTTTCCCTATCTTTACCTGTTATCGATCCTGTAAGGTAAGTGCTTCCATGATAAGCTTTATGCCTAGTGATAAAATGTTTTTTATTAGGTCTATCTAATATGTTATTATAAAACATAATAAATCGTAGAGCAGTATCATTGGCTGTAGAGCCATCAGTAGTAAAAAAAACTGTATTAAGATCGCCAGGAGACAATTCAGATAGAACAGAAGCTAATTCAGCAGAAATTTCACTAGATTCTGAAAAAGGGCTACAATATTCCAATTTTTCAAGTTGATTTTTAACAGCCTCACCTATCTCTTTATTTCCGTGCCCTATGTTATTGCACCACATTCCTCCAGGTCCATCAATGTATTCTTTTCCATTCTCATCATAAAGATATATATTATCTGATTTTACAATAAGCTTGCGGTCATATGTTCCTCTACTTTCCATATCTTCATAAGGATGGAGAACAAGTTTATCTTTCTTATGGATTTCACTAACATAATCATTTTTCATGATTTAACTGTATCATTCACTGAATGAGCATTCAATGAAATAATTTTTATATTCTATTTATCTTTCCAATTCGGATCTGTTTTTTTAACAAAAGAAGAAGCTCCTTCTTTTAGATCTTCACTTCCATAAACTTTTTTTACCGATTCTAATGATCGCAAAATTTTAAATGATGGTATTTCCTTTTCGTTTTCTGTTTCTCTTAAAACTTCTTTAATTGAAGAATAAATTAAATTAGGTCCTTTTGAAATTTTATCAGCTATTTCCCAGGCTCTTTTTAATAAATCATTTGTTTTAACAATTTCATTTACTAAACCCCAGTGTTTTGCTTCTTTGACATCCATCCATCTTCCAGTCATTAAAAACTCAACAGCTATGTGATAGGGTATGCGTCTTCTTAATTTTATTGTAGCTGCGTCAGCTACAACTCCTACATTGATTTCAGGTAACGCAAATGTTGCGTGTTCTGCTGCAATTATAATATCTGCTGAAATCATAATTTCAAAACCACCACCGCACGCAATACCATTAACAGCTGCTATAATAGGTTTGTTCATATTAGGTAACTCTTGCAGTCCTCCAAATCCACCAACACCATAATCTGCATCAGCAGCTTCTCCTTCATTAACAGCCTTTAGATCCCATCCGGCAGAAAAAAATTTTTCTCCGCCACCTGTAATGATAGCTACTTTAAGTTTTGGATTATCTCTAAAGTCAGCAAATATGTCTCCCAACATTATACTTGTCTTAGCATCTATCGCATTAGCTTTTGGTCGATCGATAGTTATCTCTAATATTGATCCTTCAATTCTTGTTTTAACTGGTTTGTCCATAAATTAAACTATATTAAATAATGTATTAAAGCATCTACAGCAAATACACCTTTACCTTTTTTACAAACTATTAGTGGATTTATATCAACTTCTGAAATTTTATCTGAATTTTTTTCAGCAAAAACAGATACTTTTAATATTGTATTTATTAATGCATCAATATCAGCACTATCACTTCCTCTAAAACCAAATAATATTTTGCTAAATTTAAGTTTTTTTATTTCATCCAAAATTATTTTTTTATTTAAAGGTAAAAGTAGGGTAGTCGTATCTTTAAATAATTCGGTATAAATACCACCAGCACCCAATATTATTGTAGGTCCAAATTGGTTATCATTTTTTATGCCTATTATCATTTCAAAAATTGAATTTGATATCATTTTTTCAATTAAAATATTACCTCTAAATTTATTTGTCTTTTGCTTTAATTCTTTTTCATTATTAATGTTAGTAATAACACCTCCAATTTCAGTTTTATGAAAAACTGTAGTTGAATGTATTTTTGCAACTAAAGGAAATCCTATTTTTTTACAATCTCGCAAAATATTTTTTTTATTTGTAATTAAAGATTTTGGTGTAGATATTTTAAATTTTTTTAGGATTAATTTTGATTCATATTCTGTATATGTTTTAATTTTATTTTTATAATTTTGTAAATTTTTTGAAATTTTAATTTCACTAAAATTACTCCAAGCTTTTGAAATTTTTATTGAATTACTTATGGCTAGTAAACTCTCTGACATACCCTGAAGTGGGACAACTCCTGACCTGAGACATTTTTCTCTTAGATATTTAGGAAGGGTATCTGAAAGTGAAGAAATAATCGCTCCATTTTTTTTTATTTTTGATGATTTTATAAATTGATCTACTATTGCATCCCATTCTGCAGTGTCACAATCTTCTATATTTGGAAAATCTAACATCAGTGCATTTAAACCAAAATTAGTTTTAAATATTAATTTAAATGTTTTTGCTAATTGCTTAGGGTCATTCCAGTTGTATGTTTGTAGATCAAATGGATTTGAAATTATAACACTTGGGTGATTAACTTTTTTTAATTCATTTTTTATTTTTGTAGGTATTTTACCAAAATTTAACGACAAATTTTCTGCTACGTCTCCTATCATAGCCATATCACCACCTGATGGGCCCATAATTGAAATTTTATCGTTATTTAAAACACCATGAGTGTGAAATAATTTTAAAATTTCACATAATTCTCCTAATGTATTACATCTAGCTACACCCATTCTTTGAAATAAAGAATCATATATATCTTCTTTCCCACTTAATGATCCAGTATGTGTTAATATTGTTTGAGACGCAGTTTTAGATCTGCCTACTTTAACTAATGCTATAGGAATTTTTTTTAATCTGGATTTTTTAAATACTTTTATTAACTTTTCTGTATTGGTAAAACTTTCAGCATAAATTCCAATAGCAGTAACTCTCTTATCATCTAAAGCAAAATTAATGGCATCTTCTATAGTTATTTGCGATTGATTGCCGAGAGAAATTATATACCCAATTGGTAAAGATCTATTATTAAAACTAATCGTATTACCAATAGTTCCGCTTTGACATATAATAGCAACACCTTTTTTAGTGGGTTTGCCTGCTACTTGATCAGACCATACTGAAATTCTATCCAAGTAATTTATAAATCCATAACAGTTTGGTCCAAGGAATGGCATTTCGCCAGCATTCCTAATTAGCTCATTAGTTTTATTAGTACCTTCTTTAGAATTAAGTTCAGAAAATCTCGAAGCTAAACAAACAGTTCCTCCAACACCTATGTCAGCAATATCTTTTATTAATTTTACTGTTTGATCTCTTGAGACAGCTAGATAAACGCAATCAGGTACTTCTGGAAGATCTTTAATATTTTTATAATATTTTTTTGTTTTGGAACTTTTACGTGAAGGATTAATATGCCAAACTTTACCTTGATAGCCAATAGTTTTATTGCCATCATAAACAAAGTCTGCCCAATACCCTCCAACTAAAGCAAGGCTTTTTGGTCTAAAAAGTTTTTTTAAATTCAAAGATTATGCTCCAAGGGGTCTTAGAAGTGAACGTGAAATAATATGACGTTGAATTTCACTGGTTCCTTCCCAAATTCTTTCTATTCTTGCATCTCGCCATATTCTTTCAAGTGGAATATCTGACATCAATCCCATTCCACCAAGGATTTGAATAGCTTCATCTGAGACTCTGCTTAACATTTCAGTACAAAATAATTTTGTCATAGCCGCATCTTGAGATGTTAATGTTTTTTGATCAATTTTCCAAGCAGACTCCATTAATATCAAGTTTGCTAGTTTAATTTCTGTAGCCATATCAGCTAATTTAAATGAAACACCCTGAAATTTTCCAATTACTTTTCCAAATTGTTTTCTATTTGCAGACCAATCCAAGGCTATATCAAAAGCTCTTTCGGCTCTAGATACAGAAGTTGCCGCAACAGTTAAACGAGTTGCTTCTAACCAAACATTCATTAGCTCAAAGCCTTTATCTTTTTCACCAAGAATATTTCTTGCAGGAATTCTGCAATCATTAAAGTTTAAAATATTATTAACGTATCCTCTGTGAGAAACACAGTCATAACCTTTTGCAACCTCAACTCCTTTTTGTTTTAAATCAACTAAGAAACACGAAAGTAAATTTCTACCTTTTTCATCTTCACCTGTTGAGGCAAAAAGTACTACAAAGTCAGATATGTGTGCATTAGATATAAAATGTTTTGTTCCATTAATCACCCAATCATTACCATCCTTAACTGCTTTTGTTTTCATCCCCCGTAAATCTGAACCAGCTCCTGGTTCTGTCATTGCTATGCAATCTTTTCTCTCACCTGTGATAGCTGGTTTTAAGTATTCATCAATTAATTCACCTTCACAGGCCATTAAGATATTTTGTGGTCGCCAAGCAACTTCCGCTAAAGCAAGTGATGCAAAACCGAGATGTTTTTCAACTAAAGTTAAATCAAAAGCATTTAAACCACCACCACCATGTTCAGTGGGCATATTGCAAGCATACAAACCTGCTTTAATACTTTTTTGCTTAATTTCATCATACAATTCTTTTGGTAAATTATTTGTTTTTTCTAATAATTCTTCGTGTTGAAGCAATTCTGCTTTTACAAATGACTTAGTAGTATCAATTAAAAGATTCTGTTCTTCTGAAAGATTAAATTCCATTATTCTTTATGTAAACGCAGGTGTTTCATTTCTTCTTGGATTGTTAAAAAATTGCTTTTTAACCACTTTACATTCAGCCCAAATTTTTCTGTAATCCAGCTCTTCTGGATGATAAATTTCAGCATAAACATTTGATCCTAATTTATAATGTTCTTTGCTAACAAATCCAATCGCAATATTAGATTTAAGGACAGGGGACCACATTGCAGCTGTCACTATACCAATTTCTTTGGCTTGATTTTTTTTACTATTATCGTAGAGTACAGAACCAACGGCAGGTTTATCTCCTTCAATATCTAATCCCACGAGTTTTTTTTCGGGACCTTTTTCTTTGTGTCTAATTAATGCCTGTTTTCCAGTAAAATACTCTTTATCTAGATTTACTAACCAGCCCAAACCTAATTCATAGGGGTTTCTCATTCTATTGGGTCTTAAAGCTTGTTCCGCAGACATAAAATCTACATTAGGTTGGATAAAACCAGCTTCAATTCTCACCATCTCAAGTGCATTCATTCCAGCTGCTAGTACTTTATAGTCTCTATTAAATTTAAATAAACTATCCCATACATCAATGGCTTGAGAAGGGTCACACCATATTTCATAACCTAAGTCTCCAGAAAAACCTGTTCTGGAAATTGTAACATTATGATTTTCAATATTATAATTATTAAAATGAAATGGTTTTAGGTTTTCTATATTTTCTACTTTTAATAAATTTAATATCTTACAAGATAATGGCCCTTGAAAAGCTAAAGCGGCAATTGATGGACTTATATCTTCAACACTTGCTTTAAATCCCGTAGCTGTGTCAGAAAACCAATTTAGATTTCGTTCTGCACAAAAAATTCTAAAATGATTTTCATTAAAGCAAAATATTGTTCCATCATCAATTACCATTCCATCTTCATTGCACCATATGCCATAGGCAACTTGGTTTGATTGAATATTAGTAATATCTTTTGTGATTAATTTATTAATAAACTTTTTAGCATCCTCACCTTTGATATCATATTTATGCATAGGAGTAATATCAATTACCCCAGCTGTATTTCTCATTGAAGTATATTCAAGTTCTGTTGATGAGTACTCTTTAGCAACTTTATAACCAGCCCATCTATACCAATCATTTGCATAACAATGCTCAGATGTTCTTTCGTGAAAAGGTGTCTCTAAGAGAGGTTTTTTGTATGATATTTTTGATGTATTCATTATTTTAAATCCTCTATTACTTTTTTTGCAGCATTAAGACCGTTGATACCTGTTAATCCTCCTCCAGGATGGGTTCCTGCACCACATAAATATAAACCATTTATAGGTGTAGAATATTGAGCTGATCCATAAAAAGGTCTCATCATTAATAATTGATCTATTTCTAAATCACCGTGATGCCAATGCCCTCCTGCTATATTAAACTTTTCTTCCATTTTATTGGGAGTGATGAG
>CACKTS010000030.1 GCA_902603095.1 uncultured Alphaproteobacteria bacterium | reverse complement strand
GCATAAATATTGCCAATCCCTGCTACTATATGTTGATTTAATAAAATTTGCTTTATTAATATTTCAGATTTATGAATTTTTGCATATAAATACTCTGCCGTCAGTTTGTTATCCAAAGCATCTATACCCAACTTATTAATATATTTTAAATTATCTATTTGATCTGTTTTAACATAATCAATAAATCCAAATCTTCTTGTATCATTAAATAATAAACCAGAATTGTTATTAAAATTTAAGATTATATGATCATGCTTTTTTTTAGAATCATTATTGCCTACTATTTTTAATCTTCCAGACATACCTAGGTGTATAATTATGGTATAAAAATTATTGAAATCTAATATTATATATTTGGAAATTCTTCTAAGATTAATTATCTTGCTATTTATTATCTTTTGCAGCTTATTATGAGGTATTAGATATCTTAGTTTTTTTGTATAAATCTGAAGATTGATGACTTTTTTATTTTTTAATATATTTAAGCTTCTTACAGTAGTTTCGACTTCGGGTAATTCAGGCATAAATGAATAAAATATCAAATTTTGGTTATAAACAAGTAACTCCTAAAGAAAAAACAAAATTAGTTCAAAAAGTTTTTTCAAATGTAGCGAATAAATACGACTTAATGAACGATATAATGAGTTTTGGAGCTCATAGATTTTGGAAAAAAATATTTATAGATATTGTTAACCCAAGGAAAAATGATAAGATTATTGATGTTGGTTCTGGATCAGGAGATCTAGTGATAGAAATTCACAAAAAACAATTTAAAGGCGAAATAGACATTGTTGATCTTAATAAGGAAATGCTTAGTCAGGGGAAAAAAAGAATAAAAAACAAAAACATAAATTTTCATTTACAAAATGCTGAAAATTTAAGTTTTGCAGATAATATTTTCGATAAATATCTTATTTCATTTTGCTTAAGAAATATTACAAACATTGACAAATCATTGGAAGAAGCTTTTAGAGTTATCAAGCCTGGTGGACAATATTACTGTCTAGAATTTAGTAAACCAAAGTCTATTTTTATTTCAAATATTTACTCTTATTATAAATCTAATTTAATACCATTTTTTGGAAAAATATTTTCTAATAATCAAAAGGCATATAGTTATTTAAATGAAAGTATTGATATGTTTCCAAATCAAAACAATTTAAAAAAAAGGATGGAGAAAGCTGGATTTCAATCAGTAAATTTTATAGATCTTTTTGATGGTATAGTTTCAATCCATACAGGTTATAAATTGTAATGAAGAAACATTTTAAATTTAAATGAGCTACTCAGACTTGGAATATGAAATATTCTCAAGACAATTCATCTTACAAAATTTTAATGACAAAAATATTTATAAATTAGCTAAGGCTAATATAGCTGTTATTGGGCTTGGTGGCATAGGTTGTCCATTAATTCAATATATGGTTTCATCAGGATTAAAAAACTTCACATTTTTTGATAAAGATAAAATAGAAAAAAGTAATTTAGGAAGACAAATATTATATGGTTTAGAAGATGTGGGCAAATACAAAACAATTACTGCAAAAGAAAAAATATTAAGAACAAATCCTAATTGTAAAATAAAAGTTTATAAAGAACATTTAACAAAAAAAAATTTAAACCTATTATTAAACTCAGATATTGTAATTGATACCTGTGATGATTGGAAATCTTCAAAATTAATAAATGAATTTTGTGTTGATAAATCCCTTAATTATATTTTTTCATCTGCTATAAATGATAATATTCAAATTTGTTTATTTACAAACAAATATAATAAACACGTATGTTTAAATTGTTTATTTCCAAATAAAGAAGATGCTGAATTAGCAAGGTGTGACACAGTTGGTATTTCTAGTGTATGTGCAGGTCTTGCAGGCTTAATAACAGCGCAAAAAACTATTAATACTTTATTAAATATTAAAAATGAGGACAATATTTTAACATTAATAAATACTACTGATTTTAGTGTTAATAATATTAATGTAAAAAATAATGTTAATTGTCAGTTAAATAATAGTTAACTTATTATATTTTATCATTTAAGAGCTTAATTATATCAATATGAAACAAAATTCTTTTACTTATGAACAACTAATTGATTGTGCTAATGGTATATTATTTGGAAAAGGAAACGCCCAATTACCATCTCCACCAATGCTAATGTTTGATAGAATTACAAATATTAATGAAACTGGAGGGCTTTTTGAGAAAGGTGAAATAGTAGCAGAATTAGATATAAAAAAAGATTTATGGTTCTTTGACTGTCATTTTAAAGGTGATCCAGTTATGCCTGGCTGTCTTGGTTTGGATGCAATGTGGCAACTTGTTGGTTTTTATTTAGGATGGTTAGGACAACCAGGTAAAGGAAGGGCATTGGGAGTTGGTGAAGTGAAATTTACAGGACAAGTTTTAAATACAGTAAAAAAAGTAACTTATCATATTTCTTTGAAAAGATTAATTCTTAGAAAATTAATTCTTGGTGTTGCAGATGGGATACTCAAAGCAGATGGAAAACCTATATATGAAGCTAAAGATATGAAAGTTGGTTTATTTCAATCTGAAAATCAATAAATATGAAAAGGGTAGTAGTTACAGGATTAGGTATAGTTTCATGTATTGGAAACGATACCGATACCGTTACTAATAATTTAAAAAATTTAAATTCTGGAATTTCCTCAGCCCCTGAATATGAAGAGTTTTCTTTCAGAAGTCTTGTACATGGTAAACCAGATATAAATTTAGAAGAAAATATTGATCGTAGACTTTTACGTTTTATGGGTGATGGAGCTGCATTTAATTACATAGCAATGAAAAATGCAATTGAGGACTCAGGCTTAGAAGAAAAAGATGTGTCAAATGAAATGACAGGTATAATAGTTGGTTCAGGTGGTCCCTCTACTATGAATTTACATAAAGCATCTGAATTAGGAAGAAATAGTGGATCTAAAAAAGTTGGACCTTTTATGGTTCCAAGAAGTATGTCTAGTACCAATTCTGCAACTTTAGCTACTCCATTTAAAATTAAAGGTGTAAACTATTCAATTACCTCTGCTTGTTCTACAAGTTCTCATTGTATTGGGAATGCCTATGAATTGATTCAAATTGGAAAACAAAATATTATATTTGCAGGAGGTGGTGAAGAATTACATTGGACTTTATCAATTCTATTTGATGCAATGGGTGCTCTATCATCTAAATACAATGATCATCCTTCAAAAGCATCCAGAGCATATGATGCAGAAAGAGATGGTTTTGTTATTTCTGGAGGAGGAGGAACTTTAGTACTTGAGGAACTTGATCATGCAAAAGCCAGAGGAGCTAAAATATATGGTGAGATAACAGGATATGGAGCTACTTCAGATGGATATGATATGGTACAACCATCTGGTGAAGGTGCTGAAAGATGCATGAAAATGGCAATTAAAAATATCAAAGGTAAAGTAGATTATATTAATTCACATGGCACAAGTACAGTAATAGGAGATTTAAAAGAATTAGAAGCAATTAAAAAAGTATTTGGAGAAAATATACCTAAAATTAGTTCAACAAAATCATTAACTGGTCATTCTTTAGGAGCTACGGGTGTCCATGAGGCAATATATTGTCTTTTAATGATGAATAATAATTTTTTAAGTGGTTCAGCAAATATAAATTCATTAGATAATAAAGCAAAAAATCATAACATTCTTTTAGAAACTCAAGATAATGAAAATATTGAAAATATTCTTTCAAATAGTTTTGGGTTTGGAGGAACCAATGCTACACTTTTAATGTCTCGGTACAATGATTAAAGGTAAAAAAGGGTTAATAATTGGAGTTGCTAATGATCACTCAATAGCTTGGGGTATTGCTAAGCAGTTACATAAAAATGGAGCTGAATTAGCAATTACGTATCAAAATGATACATTATTAAAAAGAGTTAAACCGTTAGCAGATAAAATCAAATCAGATGTATTAATTGAATGTGATGTTAATAATGAAAATCATCTTCAAAATACATTAAATCAGATAAAAAATAAATTTGGAACTATTGATTTTATTATTCATGCAGTCGCTTATTCTGACAAAAACGAATTAAATGGTCGTTATATAAATACTTCTAAAGATAATTTTATTAATAGTCTGTCCATATCTTGTTATTCCTTTACAAAAATTGCTTATTTATTCCAACCAATAATGAATGAGGGAGGGAGTCTAGTTACTTTAACTTTTCATGGATCAAATCAAGTTATGCCAAATTATAATGTCATGGGGGTAGCTAAGGCAGCTCTTGAAGCAAGTGTTAAATATTTAAGTGTTGATTTAGGTGATCAAAATATAAGAGTTAATGCAATTTCTGCAGGCCCTATGAGAACGCTTGCAGGAGCAGCTATTGCTAATGCCAGAGATGTTTTTAATTATTCAAGTAAGAATTCTTCTTTAAAAAGAAATGTAAATCTTGAAGAGTTAGGTAATTCTGCACTATATTTAGTGAGCGACTTATCTTCCGCAATAACTGGTGAAATTCATTATGTTGATTGTGGATTTAATATTGTTGGAATGCCAAAAAGTTAAAAATATTCTTTAGGATTGTCTATAAATATACTGGTTACTTTATTATTCCATAAACTTTGAGCTTCATTTATTGAAATATTTTTGTCAGAATATATAGTTATTTTAATATCGTTTGCCAAAAATTGATCAGCAATCGATCTTGAGAAAGAGTTTAAGTTTATTCCACAACTAAAAAAATTATATTTTTTACAAATATCAATTGTTTCACTAATATTAATTTGATTAAAATCATCATTTAAAAAACCACATAATAAATCTGGAGCATTTACTTTTAAATCAATACAACTTGAAAGATTAAAACTAGAAAAGTAAATATTTTCATAAGAAGCTTTTTTAATTTCTTCTAATACTTTTTTAATATTTAAAGCTTCAAAGTTTTCATTAGGTTTTAGTTCAATATTTAGACTTTTTTTATTTTTTTTAACTAAATCTAAAACACTTCTTAAGCTAGGTACTTTAATATCTGTTTTTGATTTATAGAAATAATAGCCAGCATCTAATTGATTTATTTCACGAAATGAAAAATCACAAACTAAACCTGAGCCATTTGTTGTTCTGTCTAAAGTATCATCATGTATTAATAGAGGGATATAATCCTTACTAATTTTTACATCTATTTCTACACATTCAAGACCAATATCGAAGGCTGCAGAAATGGACTCTATAGTATTTTCAGGTTTTAAGTCTTTTACCCCTCTATGACCAATTAATTTTGGTAATTTGAAGTTACTATTCAGCCTCAACTTCTTTCATTGAAAGCTTTACCTTGCCTCTACCGTCAACATCCAAAACTTTTACTTTGACAACATCGCCTTCATTTATAACATCACTTACTTTTTCTACTCGCTCATTTTTAAGCTGACTAATATGAACTAAGCCATCTTTTGATCCCATAAAATTAACAAAAGCACCAAAATCCATTAACTTTACAACCTTACCTTCATAGATCTTACCAATCTCAGGTTCTTCAACAATACCTTTGATCCATTCTATTGCATCATTCCCAGACTTTGCATCAACTGCAGCGACACTTACTAAACCTTCATCATCTATTTCTATTTTAGCACCTGTTGTTTCACTAATTTCTCTTATTACTGAACCACCTTTACCAATTACTTCTCTTATTTTATCTTTATGAACATTAAAGGTCGTAATTGTAGGTGCATAATCGGAAATTTTTTCTTTAGGTTTTTCAATAGCTTTAGCCATTTCTCCTAAAATATGAATTCTTCCCTCTTTAGCTTGTTGCAGCGCTTCTTTCATTATATCAGATGTAATACTAGTAATCTTAATATCCATTTGCAAAGATGTAATTCCATCTTTTGTTCCAGCAACTTTAAAATCCATATCACCCAAATGATCTTCATCACCAAGAATGTCTGATAAAACAACATAGTTATCATTTTCTTTTATCAAACCCATTGCAATTCCTGCTATTGGTTTTTCTATTGGAACTCCTGCATCCATTAAAGACATTGAAGTACCACAAACTGTAGCCATTGAGCTTGACCCATTAGACTCTGTTATTTCAGATACTACTCTATAAGTATATGGGAACTGTTCATTAGATGGTAACATTGGATGTATTGCTCTCCATGCAAGTTTACCATGACCTATTTCTCTTCTACTTGTTGAACCAGCTCTTCCTACTTCACCGACAGAATAAGGGGGAAAATTATAATGTAGCATGAAATTTTCTTTATACTCGCCTTCAATTGCATCAATTCTTTGCTCATCCATTCCTGTACCAAGAGTTGTTACAACTAAAGCTTGTGTTTCGCCTCTAGTAAATAAAGCTGATCCATGGGTTCTATTTAAAATACCTGTTTCACACACAATAGGTCTTACTGTTTTTGTATCTCGACCATCAATTCTGTTTCCAGTTTTGAGTAAGCCACCTCTAACTATATCTTTTTCAACAGACTTAGTAGCATCAGATATTATTACAGAAGTAAGACTATCACTCAAATATTGTTCTTCTATTTTTGCTCTAAGTTCACTAAGTTTTTCTACACGTTTTTGTTTTTCTGTTACTAGATAGGCATCATTGAATTTATCACCATACTCATCAGAAATTAATTTAGGAAGTTTAACTATTTTACTGTCTTTTTCAGGAATATCCCATGGTTCTTTAGCAGCTTTTTTAGCTAACGATATAATAGCATCTATTACAGGTAAATAACTTTCTTGACCTAAAATAACTGCCTCAAGCATTTTTTCTTCACTCAATTGATGTGCTTCAGATTCAACCATTAAAACACCATTTTTAGTACCAGCAACAACCAAATCTAATTTTGAATTTTTAATTTCGTCAATTGTTGGGTTTACGATAAATTTATCATCTATTAAACCTATCTTTGTTGCCCCTAATGGACCCATAAATGGCAAACCAGACAAAGTTAATGCAGCACTTGTTGCAATCAATGCTACAATATCTGAATCATTTTCAAGGTCATGAGATAAAACTGTACATGTAACCTGAGTCTCATTCTTAAAATCTTTATGGAACAGAGGTCTGATTGGTCTATCTATTAACCTACATATAAGTGTTTCTTTTTCAGTTGGTCTTGCTTCGCGCTTGAAAAAACCTCCAGGAATTTTTCCAACGGAGTAAAATTTTTCTTGATAATTAACAGTCAATGGAAAAAAATCCATATCTGGTTTAACTTGTTTAGCAGCAACAACATTAGTCATTACTATTGTATCTCCATAAGTTACCATTACTGATGAATCAGCTTGTCTTGCTATTTTACCAGTTTCTATTATTAATTTTTTACCTGCCCATTCTAGTTCTTCTTTTTTTACATCAAACATCTTTTTCTCTTTCCATTTATACTAACCTCTAATATTTAGTTCTTTTATTAACTTAATGTATGTTTCATTATCTTTGTTAGAAAGATAAGATAATAGTTTTTTTCTATTATTAACTAAAGCTACAAGTCCTCTTTTAGAATGATTATCGTGTTTATGATTTTTGAAATGCTCAATCAAATTATTAATTCTCTCTGTTAGAACAGCAATTTGAACTTCAGCAGAACCTGTATCTTTATCATTTTTTGAAAATTTACTAATTAAATCTTTTTTAACTTCTTTATTTATCGACATCATAACTCCTATATTAAAACTTTATTTGGTTTAAACAAATCTTCACTTAATCTGCCAAAGGCAACAACATTGCCTTTATATGATAAAAAAACTAATTCTTTTTTATCTGAATTTAACGGTTTTTTTATTAATTTTGTCTTATTAATAAAAATTGGTTTACCAAGAGAAAGATTATTTAAATCATTCTCTTCTTCAACTTCGTAAGCCAAGATGTCGTCCAGCACAGAAATTGAATTGTGAATAAAATTAAATTCGGACTCGCTTTGCCTTATTTTTAGCAAATCGTCCAGCAAAATTGATGTATTATTGATAAAATTACCAACTTTTGTCCTTTTTAGTTCAATTACATGACCATAGGTATTTAATTTTTGAGCAATATCTCTAGCAAGGCTTCTTACATAAAAACCCCTTCCAGACTCAATAGTAAATTCAGAAGTATTCTTGTAGGATTTTTTATAAGTTATTGATTTTAAGTATACTTTTTTTGAATTTAAAATGAAATTTTGTTTATCTCTCATAATTGCGTAAGCTCTTTTACCGTTTACCTTTACAGCTGAAGCCTTAGGGGGTATTTGGTCAGTAAATCCTAAAAATGATTTAATAACTTCTTTTATTTCTTTACTCTCTGGAATCTTATTACTGTAATTCGTTATATTTCCTTCAGTGTCATCAGTAGACGTCTGTTCACCCCATTTGATTTTAAAAATATATTTTTTTGAATTTGAGCTTATATATGGAATAAGTTTGGTTGCTTTATTAATTGCAATAGGCAAAATCCCCTCTGCATTTGGATCTAATGTCCCTGCATGCCCCATTTTATAAAAGTTAAATTTTTTTTTTATTTTATACAAAGCCGAGAAAGAGCTTATTCCAACAGGTTTATATAAATTTACCCAACCTTGAACTTTATCATTCATCTAAATCTCTTGAAACATTTTTATCTAATAAAAGTTTTTCAATTTTTTCAGCCTCATCAAAAGTATCATCTAAAAAAAAATTTATTTTTGGAGTAAATTTAGAATTAATTTTTGCTTTTGATAAAAACTTTTGAAAAATATATTTGTTATCATTAAGCTTATCAATTATCTTAGTTTTACTTTCTCCACCAAGTGGCATGATATATACATTTGCGATTCTTAAATCCTTACTCATTCTTACATAAGATACAGTTACAGAAGTTGTTTTAAATTCTAGATCATAAAAATCTTCAACTAGTAAACATTCACTTATTAATGATCTTATTAGTTCACTAAATCTTATTTGTCTTTGTGAAGACATTAGAATATTCATAGAATATTTTTAATATTTACAGTTTTCTTTCAGTTTTAACTTCTTCAAATGTTTCAATTATATCTCCTATTTTAATATCTGAATAGTTATCCAGCATAACACCACATTCAAATCCGCTTTTAACTTCTTTAACTTCTTCCTTAAATCTTTTTAAGCTAGCTAAATTACCAGAATGTATAACTACATTATCTCTTAAAAGTCTTATTTGAGAATTCCTTTTTATAACTCCATCTTTAACCATGCATCCAGCAATATTTCCAATTTTAGATATATTAAACACCTCTCGTATTTCAACATTTCCAGTTATTTTTTCAGAAATGTCAGGTTTTAATAATCCTGACAATAAGTTCTTAACATCATCAATTAATTCATAAATAATAGAATAATACTTTATATCAACACCATCTCTTTTTCCCGCGTCTCTAGCATGTGGAAGAGCTCTAACATTAAAACCTATAATAAAGCCTTTACTTGAGTTAGCTAAAGCTACATCGCTTTCTGTGATAGCGCCTACCCCTTTATGAATGACACTAACTGCTACTTCGTTTGTAGAGAGTTTTAAAACAGAACTTTCTATAGCCTCTGCAGATCCTTGAACATCAGCTTTAATAATAATCGGCAAAGATATTGCTTTACCTTGATTAATTTGTTCAAACATTTCTTCAACATTTGATTTCACTACTTTATTTTTTTGAATTTGTAATTTATTGAAACGATGTTCAGCAATTTTTCTTGCTACACTTTCACTTTCAACTACAATAAAATCATCCCCAGCTAATGGATTTGAGTCAAAGCCAAGTACTTCAACTGGGGTTCCAGGCTTAGCTTCCTTAATATTTTTTCCTCTATCATCTACAAGTGCTTTTACTTTTCCCCACTCAGATCCAGATACAAATATATCACTTACTTTAAGAGTGCCTTTTTGAACTAAAACAGTTGCTATAGAACCTCTACCTTTCTCAAGCTTAGACTCAATTATAGAACCTCTAGCTGATCTATTTGGATTTGATTTTAAATTTAATATATCTGCTTGAAGTAAAATTGCGTCTTCAAGTTTGTTTAAATTTGTTTTTTTAGTAGCAGATATTTCAACATCCAAAACTTCGCCACTCAATTTTTCTACAATTATTTCGTGTGTTAATAAATCATTTCTAACTTTATCTGGATTTGCATTTGGTAAATCAATTTTGTTTATAGCAACAATAATAGGAACATTAGCTGCTTTTGCATGTGCGATAGATTCTATCGACTGGGGTTTTAAACTATCATCAGCGGCTACAACTAGTATAATTATATCTGTAGTTTTTGCACCTCTAGCTCTCATATTTGAAAATGCTGCATGCCCAGGAGTATCTATAAATGTAATTTTTTTTTCTTTATCACCAATTTGATAAGCACCAATATGCTGCGTTATACCTCCAGATTCACCACCTACAACATTAGAGCTTCTAAAAGCATCTAATATACTAGTTTTGCCATGATCAACGTGACCCATAATTGTAACAACTGGCGCTCTTGGTACTAAATCTTCTTTCGGATCTTCATAGTCTTCGATATCTTTTAATAAATCATCATCAGTTACTCTAGTTGCCTTATGGCCAAGCTCAGCCACAACTAGTTCAGCTGTATCAGCGTCTAAAGATTGAGCTG
>CACKTS010000029.1 GCA_902603095.1 uncultured Alphaproteobacteria bacterium | reverse complement strand
GCAAATATAATCTTATTACAAGAATTATTTCAAACTCCCTATTTTTGCATACAGTATGATGAAGAAATTTTTAAATTAGCCCAAACTTTTGAAAATAATAGCTTATTAAATAAAATGAGCGAAATCGCAAAAAAACATCAAGTTGTTCTTCCAATTAGCTTTTTTGAAAAAGATAACAATGCATATTTTAATTCGATAGCAGTGATTGACGCTGATGGAAGAATTCTTGGCAAATATAGAAAATCACATATTCCTGACGGAGCAGGTTATTTAGAAAAATATTATTTTAATCCTGGTAATACTGGTTTTAAAGTTTGGGAAACAGCTTATGGTAAAATTGGTATAGGTATTTGTTGGGATCAGTGGTTTCCTGAAGTGGCGAGAATAATGGCTTTAAAAGGAGCAGAAGTTTTGTTCTATCCCACAGCTATAGGTGATGAATTAATGAGTGATTATGATAGCTCTGGAGCTTGGCAAAGAGTAATGCAAGGTCATGCTGCTGCAAATATAATTCCTGTTGTTGCTTCAAATAGAATTGGTTCAGAGTCAGTTAAAGGTCAAACAAATGGTTTTTATGGTAAATCTTTTATATGTGATAGATCAGGTAAGATATTAGAAGAAGCATCAAAGGATAAAGAAGAAATAATTGTTGCTGAAATTAATACTGAAGAAGATCATTTATTTAGAAGAAATTGGGGACTTTTTAGAGACAGAAGAACTGATTTATATGATGAAATATTAACACTGGATGGTAAAATTAAAGATTAAGATACCACTTATATTCAATATCAGAAATTTCAGAACGAAAAGATTCAATTTCTTTTCTTTTTAAATCAGAATACATTGTCACATATTCTTTTGAATAATAATCAATACAAAATTTTGAGACTTCAAATAATTGAATAGCTTTTTCAATAGATTTGGGCATATTAGGATCTGGATCAGTACAAGCATTATCAATCCTAAATTTTGTAGGAGATATTTTATTAATAAGACCATAATGAATCCCAGATAAAATAGCAGAAAGAACTAAATAAGAATTAGCTTCAGCTCCTGCAACTCTATGTTCAATCCTTTTAGATTTTTCATCACTTCTTGGTATTCTAAAAGCCACTGATCTATTATTTGGTCCCCATGAATTGTTAACAGGAACAAATTGATCAGGCTCAAAACGCCTATAGGAATTTACATTAGAAGCAAAAATCAAAAAATTATCATATAATGTTTTTTGTAAACCACCGATTGCATAATGTAATTGTTCACTTCCCTCTTCTTCAGCTCCAGAAAAAATATTTTGATTTTTTTCATTAAATAAACTTATATGAACATGCATGCCGCTGCCTGTTTGTTCAATAAATGGTTTAGAAATAAAACTTGCTTCATAATCATGCTTAATTGCAGTTTCTTTTATAACTCTTCTTAGTAACGCTGAGTCATCTGCTGCTTTAAGAATATCATTTGTATGATTTAAATTTATTTCAAATTGTCCAGGAGCAAATTCAGATGAAGCTGTGGATGCAGGAATATTTTGTATTTTGCAAAATTCATTAACATCTTCTAAAAAATCATAAAATTCATCTAATTCTCGCATCCCATAAACTTGAGTTCCCTCACTTTGTTTATTAGTTTCATTTGATATTGCCGGTTCTGGTTTTTCAGAAATATTTTTTCTTTTTTTAAAAAGATAAAATTCCAATTCAAAAGCAACTTTAAAATGAAAATTTAAATCTTCAATTCTATCTAAAACTCTAGCTAGTACATTTCTTGGATCTATTATAGAGCTGTAACGTGAGTCATCTTGAATTGTAATTAAAACTTGTCCTAAAGAATCTTTATGCCACGGCATTTTTTTTAAAGTTCCAGCTACAGGAAAATAAGTAGCGTCTGGATCACCATCAGTAAAACCTCTTCCTGCTGCATCAGGACAATAACCAGTAACATCTAATAAAAAAGTTGAATAACAAAATTGAATTCCCGACTTAAATAGTTTTTCAGCGTCGTTAATAGGTAATCTTTTGCCCCTGATAACACCTGATAAATCACTTAAAATTGCATCAATATATTTAATTTTAGGATTTTTTTCTTTAAAAGAATTAAATTCATCAGCTGTAGCAATTAAAACTTTGCTATTTTTTAAAGTCATATAAATTTATATGAAAAAAATAATTGAATGTCTATTTAATTAAATTAAAGCAATATCTATGGATCTACATTATATATCAGCTGTTGAAGCAATTAAAAAATTTAAAGATAAGTCATTATCTCCTGTAGAACTAGTAAATTCTGTAATTGAAAGATCGCAAAAGATTAATCCTAAAATCAATGCTCATAACTTTACTTTTTATGAAAAAGCGATTGAGTCAGCAAAAAAATCAGAACAAAAATATTTAACAAACTCCGAAACACTGCCTTTAGAGGGTATACCTGTTGCTATTAAAGATGAAGAGGATATTGAAGGTCAACCAAATACTAATGGTTCATTGATATTCAAAGATCGCATAGCAAAAGAGACTATGGTTGATGTTGAAAGAATTATTAATTCTGGAGCTATTATTCATTGCAGAACAACTACGCCTGAATTTTCCACAACCTCATTCACGCATTCAAAATTGTGGGGTGTTACAAGAAATCCATGGAATTTAGAATATACCCCTGGAGGTTCATCTGGAGGTTCAGGTGCATCTCTAGCTGCTGGATGTTCAACTCTCGCAACTGGTTCTGATATTGGAGGTTCAATAAGAATACCTGCTTCTGCTTGTGGTTTGGTTGGATTTAAACCTCCTCATGGTCGCAATCCTCAAGAGGCTCCTTTTAATCATGATCAATATTGTGTAGTTGGTCCAATGGCAAGAACAGTAAAAGATTGCGCTCTAATGCAAAATGTAATGTCAGGACCACACCCTAAAGATATTACTAGTTTAAAACCTAAATTAAATATCCCTGATAAGTTTGATAACATTAAAAATTGGAAAATAGCTTATTCCATGAATCTTGGTTTTTTTGAAATTGATAAGGAGGTAGAAAAAAATACACTCGATACAATTAATAAATTAAAAGAATTAGGTGCAAAAGTTGAAGAAGTTAAAATAAACTGGAACAAAAAAGAGCTTGAAGATACTTGTTATAATTATTACGCCCATCTTTTCGCTAATTTTGTTGCAGAATTTATGCCAGAATATGAAGAAGAGCTGACAGATTATGCAAAAGATGTTGGTTTAACTGCTAGAATTATTAATAAAGCATTAGTTGAAAGAAAAAAAATTAATCACCCAACTATGGGAGTTGATTTAGGTATGACATTATATGAATGCAATAAAGTAGCTGGCAAAATGTATGAAGAGTTTGGTCCTATAATACACAAATACGATGCATTTATTTGTCCTACATTATCAATACCTGCCGTTAAGGCAGATATTAATCTGTTTAAAGATAAAATAGTAATTAATGGAAAAGAAATTAATGCACCCGATCTTGGATGGACTTTGTGTTATCCTTTTAATATACTCTGTCGATTACCAGTATTATCAATCCCTTCAGGTATAGCTAGTAATGGTTTACCTACTGGAGTACAAATAGTTGGAAAACCCTATGACGATATACCTGTTTTCCAAGCAGGATATCAATTAGAGCAGATAGAGCCATGGTTTCAAAATAATAAATTAAAACCTAATTTATAAAAATTGTTATTTTTTATTGAAATTTTCTCAAATTATTGTTCATGTAGAAATTAATTAATTTTTTTATTGGGGGTAAAATGCCTAAATACTATGAAACTAAAAATATTTTAGTAAAAACTTTAGGAGTGGCAATCATGATGGTTTTTATAACCGGATTATTTACCACATCAAAGGTTTTTGCTGATGAGCCTGGAAGTGTTTTTCTATGGGGTGGATATGATGATGATGGACTATTTGGATCATATGTAGAAGAACATGGATCACCTGAATACTCAACATTTGGTGATGCTGAAGAAGGATTACAAAAATTAAAAGCTGGTTTTGAAGTTGATTTAGCTTGGCCATGCCAAGGCGAAATAGCTCGATGGGTAAGAGCTGGAGTACTTCAACCATTAGACACTTCACGTATAGATCACTGGAATGATATGTTTCCTGAAGTCAGAGACTTACCAAGTGGTATTGTTGATGGTCAAAACTATTTTGCACCTATCGATTGGGGTGATACAACTTTATTTTACATGGCTGATCGAATTCCATGGATGAACGCTGATAATGAAAGTTTTGATCTAATGGAAGATCCAAGAGTAAAAGGTAAAGTTGGAATATTAGACTCAGCTGCTGACTCATTATTTTTAATGATGCATCATCTTGGAATTGATATCAGAGAAAAAGATCAATTAACTAAAGCTGCTATTGATAAAGGTATAAACAAGTTTCGTGAAATGAGAGATAACGGACAAATACGTGCGTTCTTCGGAGACACTTCCTCAATGGTAGAGGCGCTAGGTAACGAAGAAATAGATGTAGCTCTTGGTTGGAACGAAATTGCATGGAATGCGGGAGCAAAAATGATGCAACCTGCTAATGGAACAATGACGTGGGCTTGTGGGCTTGCCATTGTTAAAGGTGCAGACCTTGATAAAGCATATGCAATGATTAATGGAGCTACGAGTGCTGAAACTTCTGCTTACTTACTAAGTGAGTGGGGTTATGGTCATTCAAACATGAAAGGCTTTAGCACAATTACTGCTGATGAATTAGCTGAACGTGGAGTAGCATCTAATCCTGCAGAACACCTTTCAAATGGAATGTTCTCTGTGATGCCTTCAGATGAAGTAACTGATTACATGGAAGCTCAATGGGCTGAAATGGTTGCTGGCGGTTGATCAAAGTTTAGTTCAATATCTAAATAGCCTGTTCTCTTTTTGAGGGCGGGCTATTTTTTATTCAATAAAGAAATATCTTCTAAACTAATACTTATAAAACAATCGTTATTTTCAAAAGATTGGTTGTCAAAATGTTGTGAAGAAACAGTGATAGTCTTATCTATTCCTTTAACTTCAACGTAAAATCTAGTCATTTCTCCTAAATATGAAGTCTGTCTAATCTTAGCATCAAGACAAATATCCCAATCGGATTTCACGTTTGAAATCATCATAGATTCTGGGCGAACACTACAAACAACATCAGAAGAATTTGCTGCGATATTTAAATTATTTTTAATTTTAAATTCTCCCAATTCTTCGATTAAAACATTGATGAATCCTCCATCACTTGATTTAGTCTCAGCTTTAAGAAAATTTGTTTCACCTATAAAATCACTTACAAATATATTTTTTGGATTCTTATAAAGTTCGTTGGGTGCTGATAATTGTTGAATTTTTCCATCATTCATAACTGCAACTCTGTCTGACATACTTATGGCTTCTTGTTGATCATGAGTGACAAATACAAAAGTAATTCCAATATTTTTTTGAAGAGTTCTTAATTCTAATTGCATTTCATCTCTTAGTTTTTTATCTAAAGCACCTAGAGGTTCATCTAATAATAGAACTTTTGGTTGCCTTACTAAAGCTCTAGCAAGAGCAACACGCTGTCTTTGACCACCAGATAGTTGATTGCTAAACCTTTCTTCATAGCCCTCAAGCTTTACTAATTTAAGAACATCTTTAACTCTATTACCTATCTCATCATGACTTAAGCCAAGTTTTCTTAGTCCAAATTTAATATTTTTTTCAACATTAAGATGAGGAAAAATTGCATAGTTTTGAAAAACCATATTTGTAGGTCTTTTGTCTGGAGGTAATGCTGTAATATCTATCCCATCAATTAATAGATTTCCAGAAGTTGGATATTCAAATCCTGCCAATAACCTCAGCAATGTTGTTTTTCCACATCCAGAAGGTCCTAAAAGTGAAAAAAATTCACCTTCTTTAATCTCAAATGAAACATCATCAACTGCCTTTACATCTTTAAAATGTTTTGAAATATTATTGATTTGTATAAATGAATTGCTCATAATTTTTTATAATTTTAAAGCTATATCTTTCTTTGCTTTCCCTTGTCCAACATTTCTTAACCAGAATGCTAACA
Organism: uncultured Alphaproteobacteria bacterium; assembly: GCA_902603095.1. Lineage (GTDB taxonomy): Bacteria > Pseudomonadota > Alphaproteobacteria > HIMB59 > CACPNW01. Next base: position 6,205 of record CACKTS010000029.1, on the reverse strand, counting down.
AAACAATAAACGTAGTAAAAACAATAATTACTGCTCCTAAAGCCAGTACATGAGGTAACTTCTGAACAAATCTCATTTGACCCCACATATACATAGGTAACGTTGCGTCACTTCCAGTTAAAAAAAATGCAAGAATAAATTCATCAAAAGAAATTATGAAACTAAGAAGAAGAGCTGCAACTATTCCAGGTAAATACAATGGAAAAGAAACTCTAAAAAATGTTCCCCAAGCATTCTCTCCTAAATCCCTAGAGGCCTCTTCAAGTGAAAAATCAAAACCTTCAATACGGGCTATAAGTATTAACATTGCAAAAGGTGTACAAAATAAAGTATGGCCAATTGTTACTGGGACTAGCCCTAATTTAAATCCAAGATTGATCCAAATTATCAGTATAGCTACAGCCAAGATAATTTCAGGTATCAAAAATGGCATCATAATACCTCCATAAGAAATCTTTTCCCCTCTAAATTTATATCGAGCAAATGCCTTTGCTGCAAATAGTGCAATTGTTGTACTAATGACACTCGCAACAACTCCTACTTTTATACTTGCCCATAGAGCCTTATGTAGATTTCTTTTTGACCACATCTCTTCATAGTGCTCCGTTGTAAATCCAGCGAGAGGGAATGACATATAATTTGCATCGTTAAAACTAAATATAGGTAAGAATAAAACTGGCACATAAAGAAATACAAAATAAAGAAGGGTATAAATCAGTAATGTATTATTTTTTTCGTTCATTTTTAAGTTAACCTTTGTGTAAGTCTTTTTGTTACATTCGACACAATTATTGTTATGAGTATAACAGTTGTTAACATAATTGTAGCTGAAGCTGCGCCAAGAGGAATATTATTTATTTTTCCAAAGTAAGCCTGGATCATATTCGAAAGCATACGACCATCAGTTCCTCCAAGTAAGGCTGGAGTGACATAATCACCTACTGTAGGAATGAATATGATTAATATCGCTCCTATTACACCAGGTAAAGATAATGGAAATGTAATTTTCCAAAAAACTTCAAATCGAGAGAGTCCAAGATCTCTTCCTGCTTCAATAAACGAAAAGTCAATTTTTTCTAACGAAACATATAAAGGTAGTAATGCAAATGCTGCCCATGCGTGAGTAAGCGTAATAACTACCGCGGTTTCTGAATACATAAGAAATGTAAGAGGTTCGCTGAGAATTCCAGCGTTGATCAATGAAGAGTTTATAACTCCTTTTGTTCCAAGAATAATCTTCCAAGAGAATACTCTTAGTAAATAAGATGTCCAAAAAAGGCAAAGTGAGTAAAACAAGCCACAACATTTTGTTTTTTTTGACATAAAAAGCGATGTAATAACAAACTGGGTATGCTGTGATCAGTGTAATTAAAGTTACTAAAAATGATATTTTGATAGACTTTATGAGAAGTGTGACCAGCAAATTTTTTTGAAAGAAATCAATATATCTTTGAAATGTAAAAGTATAATCTATCTCCATCATGTTAACTTGAGTAAACATACTAAAGCTCAACATTAGTGCCATTGGTACAACCATAGCCAAAATAATTAAAATTAGAGCGGGTGATAATAAAGTATAGGCTTTAACATTATCATTTTTTGCATAAACTTTTTTCCAATAACCTATCATAATTTTTTTTCAGCTCCCTATTTATTCAATTAAAGATTTCAAACCTCTTTTATAAAGAGAATTTGCAATAATAATTCTATGAATTTCACTTGTTCCTTCCCAAATACGGTCCACTCTTAATTCTCTATAATAACGCTCTGCAACATTTTCTCTCATATATCCTCTTCCACCAAAAATCTGCACTGCACGATCAGCAATTCTATTAGCCATTTCAGATGCAAGTAATTTAATCATAGAACATTTTCCATGTAAAATTTTTACATCTTGTTTTGCATCATGAGCTTTACAAACCTCATAAAGCATCAATCTAGTTGAAGCTAATTCATTTACACTATCTGCTAACATGAATTGTATAGCTTGATAGTTTGAAATTTTATCACCAAAAGATTCTCTTTCTTTTGCAAAAATTGTTGCTTCATCAATTAATCTTTGAGCAGCCCCACAGCATCTTGCAGCTATACCTAGTCTTTCATGCCTAAACCAGGAATGCGTATAATCCATGCCAATACCTTCATTACCAATTATGTTTTTTTCTGAAATTGAAACATTATCAAACCTATAAATAGAATGATGATGAGCATATGTATGACTAAACTTAGGGCTATCTATTAACTCAATACCTTTCTCATCCTTATCAATTATAAATAGTGAATGCTTGCCCTCATTTGAACCAGATTTAATTTTTGCCTGTAAAAAGAAAAAATCAGCTAGATTTGCACTTGTAACATACCATTTTTCGCCATTAATAATATACTGATCTCCCTTTTTTTCTGCTGTTGTTTCAATTGAGCCTTCCACATCTGAACCTGCGCCTTTTTCTGTAATCGCATAACATTCTTTTTTAGTACCGTTTAAAAGTGGTCTAAAATAATTTTCTTTTTGATAATCAGTAAAATTATTTTCCATCCAATCCTGAGCTTCTGAAAAACACCAGCATAATGCATTTGTAACTCGGCCTAATTGTTCCCAAACTATCATCTGTTCAAACATATTTAATCCTAAGCCTCCGCTTTCTTTTGAAATACCCATACCCGGCAAACCTAGTGAAATAGCAATCTCCCGATGTTTTTTTTCAATTTCCTTGGGTAACTCACCTTCATTTTTTTCTGCATGCACCTCCCAAGGAATTAATTCATCATTAACAAATTTTTTTATCTTTAATTGCCATTCCAAAGCTTTTGGTGTCATGCCGCTATACATTGTTAAAACATTCCCTTAAATTGTTTGGGGAAATTAGATTTAATAAACTCAAAACATATTTTCTTTGCTTGTATCCTGTTAAAAGTATCAGGATCTTCAAGTTGATCCAACCATAATCCCATAATCAAAGCTTGAAATCCTCTAGAAATATTTTTTTTAGATAATTTCACTTTTTCTTTTTTTATAAGTTCATCAAATATATTTTCAGTTAAAGATTGGTAATACATATCTCGTTCTTTACAAATTTGATGATAAGCGGGTTTATATTTAATTTCACTAAAAAAAGTAAACCACACTGCAATTTTTTCTCTAGTGCAAATTTTTTTACTAAAATCATTTTCTACAATTCCAATGATTTTTTTTCTTGGATCATTACCTTTTTTTGCGATACTTCTTTGAAATGAATCTAGATACTCGTTAGAAATATACTTTAATGTTTCTATTAATAAAAGTTCCTTACTTTTAAAATGAAAATTTACTATACCTTGGGAAAGACCTGCTCCCTGCGAAACATCTTGCATAGTTAATTCATTTATTCCTTTTTTTGATAAATTTTTAATTGTTGAAGAAATTAATTTTAAATTACTATTTTTCTTATTTTCTGATCTAAGATTTCTTTGTTTCATATTTAATAAATTCATTACAGTTTTTCATAAAAAGCTTGATTTTACAAGAAATTTGGTTGAATGCTCATTCAAAGAAATATAAGAAAATACAATGAACAAAACTAAATATGATGTTGCTATAATTGGTGGTGGTCATAATGGATTAACCACAGCTTGTTATTTGGCTAAGGCGGGTCTCAAAGTCATTGTGGTGGAACGACATGAATATGTTGGAGGCGCAGCTGTTAGCAGAGAATTGCATCCAGGTTGGACTTATTCTAATTGCTCATATGTTTGCAGCTTATTAAGACCTGAGATATTTAGAGATTTAGAATTATCAAAACATGGGCTTCAAATTATACCTTATGAAGGTAGTGCGAGTATGCTTAATGATGGTAGATTTTATGCACATTATCAAGATCATGATTTAACTTACAGATCTATCGCTCAATTTTCAAAAAAAGATGCTGAAGCCTATGATAGGTTTGGCAAAGATGTAATGAGGCAGTGCAAAATTATCAAACCTCTTTTAAAAATGACTCCTCCTGACCCTACTTCTTTTAAACCAAAAGATATTATGGGTCTTTTTGAATTTGCAAAATACTTTGCAGCTAAAGATGAGCTTGGTGGTTTGGGTGAAAAAGAAATTTACGACACCATAAGATTTTGGACAATGAGCGTAAGAGATTATTTAGAAGAATATTTTGAATCAGATATAGTAAAAGTACATTTAGCAGGATCTGCAATAATAGGTACAGCGCTTGGGCCTTATTCCCCTGGATCAGCTTATGTATTATTACATCATTACATGGGAGAAGTAGATGGGACTGTTGGAGCTTGGGGTTATTCCAGAGGAGGAATGGGCTCGATTACAAAAGCTATGGCGTCATCTTTAAAATCAAACAATGGTGAAATAAAAGCTGGTTCACCAGTAAGTCAGATTCTTATCAAAAATAACAAAAGTTACGGACTTGTTCTTGAGAATGGTGATGAAATTTATGCAGATAAAATAGTTTCTAACCTTGATGTAAAAAGAACTTTTTTAAAAGTTGTAGAAGAAAAAGAATTGCCTAGTGATTTTTATAAAGCTGTTAAAAATTTTAAAATTAGAGGTTCATCAGGAAAATTAAATATTGCTCTTGATGATCTTCCTATTTGGAAGAGTATTCCAGTTGGTGATCCTGCTGGCAGTGGTGATCTGCATATAACGCAAAACATAGAAGAAATGGAAGGAGCTTACGATGATTGGAAGGATGGTAAATGGTCACAATTTCCTTATGTTGATATGTGCATTCCAAGCATCAATGATCCAACTATGGCACCACAAGGAAAACATTATATGTCTGTATTTATTCAATATGTACCCTACAATTTAGCTAATGGAGGTTGGACTGAGGAGAAACGTCTTGAATTTGGTAAACATGTAATGAATAGAATTGGCAATTACTCCACAAACTTTAATGATATTATCAATCATGCAGAAATTAGAACTCCTAAAGAAATAGAAGCTGAGGTTGGTTTAACTGAAGGCAATATATTCCAAGGTGAACTAACCATGGACCAATTAATGTTTAATCGTCCAGTACCTGGTTATGCTCAATATAAGACACCGATCAAAAATCTATATATGTGCGGATCAAGCACACATCCTGGCGGAGGTGTTATGGGTGCACCTGGAGCTAATGCAGCAAGAGAAATATTAAAAGATTTAAAAATGAAAATATCAACACATTACATATGAAAAAATTTGATGTCATAATAATTGGTGGAGGTCACAATGGATTAGTTGCATCTTCATACTTATCAAAAAAAGGAAAAAAAGTTTTGGTAATTGAAAAAAACGAAAACGTTGGAGGATTAGCGGAATATGCAGAATCAATAAACTGTATCTCACCAATAATTAAAAAAGAATTAGGGATTAATGTTAATAATATTAATCATTCAAATAATATTATATCACTAGAGGATAATCAAAATCATACTATTTTGTCAGATAAAAACGGCAAATTATCTTTTGTTCAAACAAATGCTGATGAAAATGATCAAAAGAAATTCTTGTCAATTATCAATAACTACAAATTGTTTTCAAAAACTCTTGGTGCATTTATGTTTCAAAAACCACCAAGAGTTAAATCAGGTAAAAGAGCTGACTTATTTCAATTAATTTCTATGGGATGGAAAATTAGAAAATTAGGTAAAAAAAATATGCGTGAACTATTAAGAGTAATTGGTTTAAATATCGCAGATGACTTAGAAGATAATTTAAATAGCAATAATCTAATGGGTCTATTATCCCATGAAGCTGTTTTAGGAACAAACCTAGGTCCAAGATCTCCAGGCTCAATATTAACTTTACTTTATAAACAAGCTATCAATGACAATATTTTTAATTTAAACAAAATAGAAGTTGCAGAATATATTAATCAGTTAGAAGATTGCTGTAATAAAAATACTGTTGAAATCATAAAATCCTCTGAAGTTAAAAAAATATTAACTCAAAATAACTCTGTCACTGGCGTTCAATTAACAAATGGTGAGGTTTTTGAATCAAAATATGTAATGTCTAATGCTGACCCTAAAACAACTTATTTAAATTTATTAGGTGCAGAAATCCTAGATACTGATTTTATTAGAAGAACTAAAAATTTTAGAAATAAAGGAAATGTTGCTAAGCTTGAATTAGCGTTAGAAAATGAAATTAACATTAATAATATTGATAAAAAAATGAACGGAAAGTTTATTTATGCTCCTGGTATTAAGTACATAGAAC
>CACKTS010000028.1 GCA_902603095.1 uncultured Alphaproteobacteria bacterium | reverse complement strand
CTGGTTATCGTGGTCATCATGAACAAAACATGGCTTTAACTGGGATTGGATATTCTAGAGCAATGCGACGTAAACAAATTTTCATAGCAACTTCATCTGTAGGTCCGGGTGCAACTAATATGATTACTGCTGCGGCTGTAGCTATGAGTAACCGACTTCCACTTTTATTAATCCCAGGTGACACATTTTCAAGTCGTTTCCCTGATCCTGTTTTACAGCAAGTAGAAAATTTTAATTCGCCTACAGAAACACAAAATGATTCTTTTAAATCTGTATCAAAATATTTTGATCGTATTACAAGACCTGAACAAATTTTGTCTTCTTTGCCTCAAGCTATTCAAGTTATGTTGGATTCAGCAGAATGTGGACCTGCTACTATTTCTATGTCTCAAGATGTTCAAGGAGAAGTATATGATTATCCTGAAATTTTTTTTGAAGAAAAAATTCATGAAATAAGAAGAATTTATCCAGATCCAAATCAAATAAAAGTCGCTGCTAAAAAGATTAAAGATTGCAAACAACCAATTATTATTTCTGGAGGAGGTGTTTTATATTCAGAAGCAGAACAAGAATTGTCAGCTTTTGCAAAAAAGCATAACATTCCTGTAACAGCTACAGTAATGGGTATTGGTTGTATGAAACACAATGATCCTTATTATATAAGTGCAATTGGTTGTTTGGGAGAAGGCTCTTCAAATAGTATTTCTAAAGATACAGACCTGGCACTTGCTGTAGGTACAAAACTAGCTGATTTTACAACAGGTTCATGGACAAATTTTCAAAATCCTGATTTCAATTTAGTTTCGATTAATACAGCAAGATATGATACAACTAAACATAGAGCTTCTCCTGTAGTTAGTGATGCAAAAGTTGGATTAAAAAAATTATCAGAAGAGTTAGGAGATTGGAAGGCTCCAAATAATTGGTATGAAAGAGCAATCGAAGAAAAACAAAAATGGGAAGCTTATGTTCAAAAAGAAAGTGGACCAACAAATCAAGAAATCCCATCATATGCTCATGCTGTAGGTGCGATCTATAGAAATGCTGATCCATCGGATATAGTAGTTACTGCAGCAGGTGGTTTAGTAGGAGAGGTTGTTCAAATTTGGAAACCTAAACAATTAAATACGTTTGAAACAGAATGGGGTTTTAGTTGTATGGGATATGAAATTTCAGGTGCTCTTGGAATTAAGATGGCAAAACCTGATCAAGATGTAGTAGTGTTTATTGGCGATGGTTCTTATTTGTTACACAACAGTGATATTTATAGTTCAATCCTTTATGATAAAAAACTTATAATTGTAGTTTGTGATAACGGTGGACATATGGTGATTAATAGGTTGCAGCTAGCTAAGGGAGGAAAAGAATATATTTGTAATTTGCGTGCTGCGAGAGCAAAAAATGTTCAATTTGTTGATTTTGAAGCTCATGCAAAAAGTATGGGTGCAAATGGTGAGACAGTTAAATCTACTTCAGAGCTTGAGGCTGCATTTAAGAGAGCAAAACAATCTGATAAAACTTACGTAATTGTTATCGAAACACATGGTTATGAATGGCTTGATGGTACAGCTTTTTGGGAAAGTCCGACCTTAGAAAATGCTACAACAGAAAATAACAAAAAAGCTCTTACAGAGCATAGAGAAGGAAAAATCACCCAAAGAAAAGGTGTTTAATTTATTGATTTCATTTACAAATTTCAATTCACAACTTATTCAAAATTGTTCTTGATTTCAATGTGCTCACGCATATTAGTAGGCTGTTAATTATTAATAAATAACATGGAGGAAATTATGAAAAAATTTCTATTATCAATTGTAGCTCTAGTATTTATTACTAGTACTGCATTTGCTGAGAGATACGTTATGGTAACTCACGGTGAAGGAAAAGATCCTTTTTGGCCAGTAGTTCAAAAAGGTGGTGAAGATGCAGCTCGTGCAATTGGTGCTGACTTCGAATATATTTACAATCCATCTGCTGATATGGCTGATATGGCAAGCTCAATTCAAGCTGCTGCAGCTACTCAACCTGATGGTATGGTAATTTCTCTACCAGATCCAGACGCATTAGGCCCTGCTATTAAAGCTGCTGTTGCTGCTGGTGTTCCAGTTATAACTATGAACTCTGGTTTAGAAAATTCTGCTGCGTTAGGTGCTCTTATGCACGTTGGTCAACCAGAATATCTTGCTGGACAAAAAGCTGGTGCGAGAGCAAAAGCTGAAGGTGCTACAAAAGCTCTTTGTATGATTCAAGAAGCATACAACACAGCTCTTGTTGACAGATGTGAAGGTTATGGTGAAGCGGTTCCTATGGAATTCACTGACACTACTTCAGATCCAGCTACGATTCAAACTCGTGCAACTGCAGCTCTTCAAGCTAACTCAGATGTTGATGCGATCCTTTCTGTAGGTCCTCACGTTTGTGAAGCTGTTGATAAAGCTGTAGCTGATTTAGGTATGACAGTACACCATGCTTGTTTTGATTTAAGCCCTGCAGTTATGGACTTAATCAATGCTGGTAGAGTGTCATTCACTATTGATCAACAACAAAGATTACAGGGTTATGTTCCGATTATCGTATTACACCTGTATAATAACAGTGCTGGACTTCTTCCAGGAGCTAACATCCCATCAGGACCTGGCTTCGTTGATAAGTCTAACGCTTCATCAGTTGCTGCTTTAGCAGGAATTGATAGATAAATTTTTTTAAGGATCGCAAAATTTTTGCGGTCCTTTTTTTTATAATTTATATTTATGAATTCAACCAATCCAACAGTTCAAAGACAAGAGTCAGATAGACAAGGACAAAAAAAATGGTACTCTGCATTTACCTCTCGTCCAGAGATTGGACCATTTGGTGTTATGCTTTTACTTTTTTTTATGTTGGGTTACTTCTCTATTCCCGAAGGAGAATTTTCTTTAAATCCATTTGCGGGTGAAGGATTTAATGCATTAGGTATAAGGAATAATTTTAGAGTCATATCACAATTAGGTATTGTTGCTCTTGGTGCCGGAATGCTAATTATTGCTGGAGAATTTGATTTATCAGTAGGATCCATGATTGGTTTTGCTGGAGGATGTATGGCAATGATTCTTAAATGGGGATTTGCAGTTGTTATACCTTATATTTCTTTTGATGGTGGTTTTCATTTTGAAGGTTTAAAATTATTTGAAATTACCAATGTATCTCCATTAACAGCTTTATTAATTACCTTATGTTTCACATTATCTTTTGGATGGTTTCAAGGGTGGTTAATTGTAAAAAGCGGAATAGCATCTTTTATTGTTACACTTGGAGGTTTATTTTTCTTAAGAGGTGTTACTGAAGTTTCTTATCGAGCTTTTAATCGTGCACCTGATCAAACCGCAGGATCTACTACAGTTACAGAACTTCCTGATATTAAAAATATAATAAATGTTCCTGGTCATGGTGAAATGGAGAGAGATTCAGCTAAATTATTACCTAATGATCAATTAATTGAAATTCTTAGCAACGTTCCAGCAAATACTGTGGCAAAATTAACTGAACAACTTACCTATATTAACGAAAAGGTTGCTGCTAATAAAACTGCACTAGCTGCAAAAAAAATGATTGAAACATTGGAAAAATCATTAGCAGGAGCAAAAAAATCAGGTAATGATTCAATGGTAGAGATATTAACAAAAAAAATAGAGGCTGGTGTAGAAGTTCCTGCTGTTGCTGCGAAAGCAGTGACTGATATTGATTTAGCGAGAGCTTATATAGACACTATATATACCGCTAGACCTGTAGCAAACTTTTTTGGTGGTGATATTATGGAACCAGTTTTTGATTGGTTATACTTTACGGCTGATTGGAACGTAAATAATTATGGTAATATGTTTGCCAAAGGAATGTATTCCTGTTTAATGATTTGGTTGCTTTTAGCATTAGTTTGTTATTTTGTTTTAAGTCGTACTCAAGCGGGAAATTGGATATATTCAACAGGAGGAAATCTCAGCGCAGCACAAGCTAATGGCGTTCCAACAAATAAAGTTAAAATTTCCTTATTCATGTTTACAGCTTTTTGTGCAACTATGTTTGCTGCTTGTCAGGTTTTTGAAGTAAATACCGCTGATACAGCCAAAGGTAATTTGAAAGAATTGGAAGCAATCGCTGCGGCTGTAATAGGTGGAGTAGTACTTACAGGTGGCTTTGGAACAATATTAGGAATAATTTTAGGAACAATAATTTTTGGAATTGCTAAAGAAGCATTCTTTTATATTCCTGGTATTGATGGTTCTTTCTATAGAGTATTCTTAGGAGCTGTTCTTGTTACTGCAGCTTTGACAAATGAAAATATTAGAAAAAGAATAATTGGTAGTTTATAATGAATGATTCAAAAAAACCTCTTATTGAAATTAAAGATCTTGTAAAAAGATTCGGTAATTTTACTGCATTAAATGGTGTTTCTTTAGATGTATATCCAGGTGAAGTACATGCTCTTTTAGGAGACAATGGTGCTGGAAAATCAACCTTAATAAAAGTACTAGCTGGAGTACATCCAGCTACCTCTGGATCAATAGTTATAGATGGTAAAGAGGGAAAATTTTCAACTCCAAGACAAGCAACAGACGCAGGTATTGGCACAGTTTATCAAGACCTTGCCTTAAATGCTTTAACTTCAGTTACTAGAAATTTCTTTCTTGGAAGAGAAATTAAAAAGGGACCGGGATCATTTGGTATTATGCAAATGAATGAAATGGATAAAATTACAATTGACGAGATGGCCAAAATAGGAATAAATATTTCGGATCCCACACAGCCTGTTGGAACGATGTCAGGAGGTCAAAGACAAACTTTAGCAATTGCTAGAGCTATTTATTTTGGAGCAAAAATTTTAATTCTCGATGAACCTACTTCAGCTCTTGGTCAAAAAACAGCAAATGGAAGTGTTAAAAACAATTAAACGTGTTCAAAGACTTGGGCATATAGCGATTATTTTAATTACACATAATGAAATTCATGCCAGATTAATTGCTGATCGTTATACTTTTTTAAGTTTAGGCGAAGTAATCGGCAAAGGTCTAGCTGAGGAGCTTGGTGGTGATGATATTAAAAAGCTTATGGCTGGAGGTGCAGAAATTGGTGATTTAAGAGACGAGCTTGGAGCTTAAAATAGATTCTTATTGACTAAATATTCTACCTACATCAAAATACCATTTAAATGTTGGAATTAAATAAACCCTTATCAGATTATAAAAAAGTTTTGGATGAACTGCTCTTTGGAAGTGGTGTTGTATTGTTCAAAAAAGTTTTTGATCTTAATAAAATTAATGAAGCCAGAGAAATTGTTAATAAATTTGCAGAAAATCAAGATCAAAAAGAATCGCATTTTAATTCAGAGGCAGAAGCTTCTGGTAAAATTCATTTACAGCAAAGAGTCTGGAATTTATTTGGCAAAGGTCAAGTATTCAGTGACTTAATTACTAATGACATTATTTTTAATGTAATGTCTAAATTATTAGGTACAGAATTTTTTTGTGGATCATACTGTGCAAGTCGTTTACTCCCAGGCTCTCTTGGTCAAGAATTACATCTTGATTATCCATATTGGGATTTTTATAAAAGTGAAACATTCCCAATTGGATTAAATAGCTCTTTTGCTCAAAATTGCCAAGTAACTATCCCTCTTGATATTTGCTCAAAAGAATCTGGAGCCACAGCTTATATTCCTGGATCACAAAAAAATCTTCATTACCCAACACAAAAAGATGATTTAACAAATAAGCAACAAATGATTGCTGAACCCGGAGATTTAGTTTTTTTTAATGGAAATTGTTGGCATGGAGCCTCTCCTAATAATTCAGATTATCAGAGAGCAGCTCTACTGATAGAATTTCTTCCTAAATACATAAAGCCAGTTGAGGATTTAGTTTCATACTTAGATAAAGATTTTAAAGATAATAGTTCTGATAGAGTTAGGCAGTTATTAGGTTTAAATTATGAATATCCTAAAATTATGGATTCAAGTAAAAAACTCAATAATATTGGCATCGGTTATAAAACAAAATAATTAGTATTTTTTTTATAATTTATCTTTATAAAATTATTTGTTTTTGGAAAATTTATGAAAAATATTGGATTATTAGGATGTGGTCATATATCTGAAACTTATTTTAGAAGTCGTCAATATTTTAATAATATAAATATTACTGCATGCGCGGATCTTAATTTAGAAGCAGCAAAAAAATGCGCAGATGAATATAATATAATTGCAAAAAATGTTGATGATCTTTTTGCTGACAAAACCATTGATGTTATACTAAATCTTACCAATCCAACTGCACATTATAAAACTATAAAAAATACTCTCCTTGCAGGAAAACACTCTTATTGTGAAAAACCACTATCAATTCAATTTGAGCAAGGAAAAGAATTGATTGAATTAGCAAAATCAAAAAAATTATATTTAGGTAACGCACCTGATACTTTTCTAGGTGGAGGTGGTCAATTAACAAAACAAATCATTGATAGTGGAGAAGTTGGAGATATTAAATTAGGCAATTTTACTTTTGCCTTTCCAGGAGTTCAATCTTGGCATCCAAACCCTGAACCATGGTTTGTTGAAGGAGGAGGACCAATATTAGATATGGGACCTTATTATTATACAATGCTTGTAAATTTCCTTGGGCCAGCAAAATCAATAAAAGCAATTGCATCCAAGGTTAGTGAGTTTAGAAAAATTGGTGAAGGACCTAGGAAAGGTTTAGAATTCAAAGTAGAAATTCCTACATCATATTATATTGTCATAGAGTTTGAAAATAAAGCTGTGATTCAAGGTTTTTTATCATTTGATGTAATTAATCATCAATCTAATTTTATAGATCTTTATGGGACCAAAGGCTCAATTATTGGACCAGATCCAAATATGTTTGGAGGACCTATCAAAGTATCGCTTGCAGAAGGAGGTGCATGGAAAGAATATAGTACAGAAGAAATGAAATTAGGAAAAACAAATATATTTAATAAAAGTGGAAGATCAAATGAAGCTCCAAGAAATGCTAATTATAGAGGAGTAGGCTTATCTGATATGCTTTATTGCATTGATAATAATTTAGAACATCGTTGTAATGGGGAATTAGTTTTACACGTTTTAGATATGCTTGATACTACTATCAAATCTGCAGAACAATCTAAAACATTACAACTTAGAACTACTTGTAATAAAACAAAATTGTTTAATGAAAGAGATATAAATCTAATTACAAATTAATTTTACCAAGTTCCTGAATTTTCCATTGAAAACCAAGGTTCTTGATTTGGTAAAGATTCTCCCTCTTGAAGAATTTCAATAGAAATACCATCAGGCGATTTTACAAAAGCCATATGTCCATCACGAGGGGGTCGATTGATTGTTACACCACTTTTCATTAAGTTATTACAAACTTCATAAATATTTTTTACACTATAAGCTAAATGTCCAAAATTTCTCCCACCTGTATATTTTTCGGGATCCCAATTATAGGTTAACTCAAGTAGACCAGTTTTTTCATTACTGTTTTCAGCTGCAAGAAATATAAGAGTAAATCTTCCTTTTTCATTTTCAACTCTTTTAACCTCTTTTAATCCCAACTTTGTACAATAAAAGTCAAGAGAAGCTTCGATATCTTTAACTCTAACCATTGTATGTAAATATTTCATATTAATTTATTATAATTTATATTAATAAAAGTCAGCTAAAAAAATTAAACTATTGAGGTATTTACTTCAAATAAATGATAGTAAAATAAACATTCAAAATTGTGAAAGTATACAATCTAAATACAAAAAGTAATTTTAATCAGCAAAATTTATGCATAACTATAGGTAATTTTGATGGTCTGCATATTGGTCATCAATCTGTAATTCATAAGCTAATTCAAGAGGCTAAAAAATCTAATTTACAATCTACTATTATGAGCTTTACTCCTCACCCAAAAATATTTTTTTCTCAATCAACAAAATTATTTAATATTAATACTAAGCATGAAAAATTAAATTTACTCAAAGATATGGGAATAAATATATATGTAGATTTTGAATTTGATAATGAACTTGCTAATTTATCAGCTAATGATTTTATTTTAAAAATAATCATAGAAAAATTAAATGTAAAAAAAATAGTTATTGGTTCTGATTTTAAATTTGGGAAAGACAGAAAAGGAAATTTGGAAACATTAAGAGAATTATCTTTAACCTTAGATTTTGATTTAGTGATAATTGATATTTTAAACATAAATAGTACTGAAAAAAAATTTTCCTCATCTTATATTAGAGATTTGATTACCAATGGGAATTTTGAAAATGTTTCTAAAATGCTTGGAAGAAATTGGAGTATGGTTGGTGAGGTCATAAAAGGAGATCAAAAAGCAAGAAAAATAAATTTTCCTACAGCAAATATAAAACCAGATAATAAAATATTACCAAAAAAAGGAGTTTATTGTGTTGAAGCTATAATTGATTCCAAAGTCTACAAGGCAATATCTAATATTGGATATAGACCAACTGTAGATGGTTCAGTGCTTTTATTGGAAACTCATTTGTTTGAATTTAATCATGATATTTATGGTAAAGAATTGACTGTTGAATTTCTAGCATTTATTAGGGCTGAAAAAAAGTTTGATAACTTTCAAGAATTAACTAAACAAATACAAAAAGATATAAAAACAGCAAAAATTTATCATAAAATTTAATGGAATATAAAAATACAATTTTTTTACCTAAAACATCTTTTGAGATGCGTGCTAATTTACCAACAAAAGAACCTAAGATTTTAGAAGACTGGGACAAACAAAAGATTTTTTATAAGTTAAGGGAAAAATCAAAAGGAAGAGAGAAGTTTGTTCTTCATGATGGGCCGCCCTATGCAAATGGTCATATTCATATGGGAACAGCACTAAATAAAATTTTAAAAGATGTAATTGTAAGAACTCAGCAAATGGCTGGAAAAGATTCAGTATATGTTCCAGGTTGGGATTGTCATGGTCTTCCAATTGAATGGAAAATAGAAGAGGGATATAGAAAAAAAGGAAAAAATAAAGACGATGTTCCTATTGTTCAATTTAGACAAGAATGTAGAGAATTTGCAGAAAAGTGGATAGAAATTCAAAAAAAAGAATTTAGAAGACTAGGTGTAGAGGGGGATTGGGAAGATCCATATCTTACAATGTCTAATAAAGCAGAGGCTCAAATTGTTCGTGAACTTGGAAAATTTTTAATAGATGAAAGCTTATATAAAGGGGCTAAGCCTGTACTATGGTCCGTAGTTGAAAAAACTGCTTTGGCAGATGCAGAAGTCGAGTATGAAGATCATACTTCAAATACTATTTACGTAAAATTTTTAATTATTAATTCTTCTGAAAAAGATCTTGAGGGAGCCAATATAGTAATTTGGACAACAACTCCTTGGACAATCCCTGGAAATAGAGCATTAGCATTTGGTAAAGATTTAAAATATTCTTTGATTGAAGTCGAGTCTATTTCGGATGGTTCTCTTGCAAGAGTTGGAGATAAACTTATTTTTGCTGAGGACTTAGTAAAAACAGTTACTAATGAGATTGGTATAACGGCATATAAAAATTTAAAAACTTTTAATGGAGAAATTTTATCTGATTGTATTTGTGAACATCCATTTAAAAATATTGGATATGATTTTGAAGTAAAGCCATTTCATGGAGATTTTGTTAATTTAGAACAAGGAACTGGTATTGTACATATTGCTCCAGGGCATGGTGATGATGATTATAATTTAGGTATAAAAAATGGTGTAGATATTATTCAAACAGTTCAAGATGATGGAAAATTCAATCATCATGCAAAAGGCTTTGAAGATGAACATATTTATAAAGTTGATGATAAGATTGCTGAAAAACTAAATGAATTTTCTAAACTATTATTTAAAGGAACACTTTGTCATAGTTACCCTCATTCATGGCGATCAAAAGCACCACTAATTTATAGAAACACTCCACAGTGGTTTATATCTATGGAAAAAAATAATTTAAGAGATATTGCCCTTAAATCAATTGATGAAACTACTTTTTATCCTCCTCAGGGCCAAACCCGTTTACGATCAATGATTGAGACAAGGCCTGATTGGTGTATTTCTAGACAAAGAGTATGGGGAGTGCCGTTACCACTTTTTGTAAGTAAGAAAACAGGAAAACCTTTAAGAGATTTAGAAGTAGTGGATAGGATAGCTGAAATTTATGAAAAAGAAGGAAGTGATACTTGGTTTACAGAAGATCCTCAGAGATTTCTTGGAGAAAAATATTCAATAGAAGACTATGAGCAAGTTAAAGATGTTGTAGAAGTATGGTTTGACAGTGGCTCAACACATGCTTTTTGTTTGGAAAAAAGAGAAGATCTTATATGGCCAGCTTCAATGTATCTAGAAGGTAGCGACCAACACCGTGGTTGGTTTCATTCATCGTTATTAGAATCTTCTGGTACTAGAGGAAGAGCCCCATATGAAAGTGTTTTAACTCATGGATTTGTAGTTGATGGCAAAGGTAGAAAAATGTCAAAGTCATTAGGAAATGTAATTTCTCCAGATGATATTTTAAAAAAATATGGTGTTGATATTTTACGATTATGGGTTGTGGCTTCTGATTATTATGATGATTTAAAATTAGATAATGCAATTTTACAATCACAAACAGATTCTTATAGAAGAATTAGAAATACATTTCGTTATCTAATAGGCAATCTTTATGGTTTTAGTAATGATGAAAAAATTAGTGAAGTAGAATTTCCTGATTTAGAAAAATTTATTTTACATAGATTGTGGGAAATAGATCAAATAATCTTGGACTGTGTCAAAAGTTTTAATTTTCATTTAATGTTTACTACTTTATTGAATTTTTGCTCTAATGATTTGTCTGCATTTTATTTTGATATTCGCAAAGATATTATTTATTGTGATGGAAAAAAATCTAAAGAAAGAAGATCAGCAAGAACTCTTTTAGATATTATATTTAACTATCTTGTAAGATGGCTTGCCCCATCCCTATCTTTCACAACCGAAGAAGCATGGAAAGCAAGAGATAATCTTACTAGTATACATTTAGAAGATTTCTTAAACACCCCTGATGATTATAAAAATTCTAATATAAATGATACATGGACTATTCTTAAACAAATTCGAAAAGTAATAACAGGTGCTTTAGAGAAAAAAAGGGCTGAAAAAATAATTGGATCTAGTTTAGAAGCACATATTGATATTTATCTTGAAAAATCAATTTTAGGAAAAGTCAAAAACTATCAAATGGATGAGATTAGTATTACCTCATCATTCTCCTTTCATGAATTAAAAAATAATACTGGAGGATTTTCTCTTGAAGATGTAAAAAATGTAGAAATAGTAGTATCAAAAACAAGTGGAAAAAAATGTCAGAGATGTTGGAAATATAAAGATAAATTAATTCGTGATGAAATATGTGATCGTTGCGAAGATGCAATTTCATAGGCTATTAGTTTTGCAAAAAATTATAATTTTTTTATTTTTAGTTTTAGTGGATTTATTATCAAAATATTTTGTATTTAATTATATAGATTTAAATACATTCATTAAAATTACTTCTTTTCTTGATATTACACATATTCATAATTTTGGAGTATCATTTGGTTTATTTGCAGGAACAATTCCTGCACTAATTTTAATTATTATAGGTTTGATTGTAGTTTGTTTTATTCTTTATCTTTTATTTAATTCAAAAGATAATATCGAATATTGGGCTTTATTCATTATTATTTGCGGTGCATTTGGTAATATTATTGACAGAACTATAAATGGATACGTTATAGATTTTATTTATTTTCACCTTAATCAATTTTATTGGCCTGCTTTTAATTTTGCTGATATTTATATCTCTATTGGTATAATAATGATAATATTCAATATGTTAAAAAAAATAAATTTTAATCTAAAATGAAAAAAATTTTAATTATTTATTTCTTTATTTCTATATTTACTCTTTCTTGTTCACAAATAAGGGAAAGTGCAGGTGTTAATAGAAAAAACATTGATGAATTCAAAGTAATTGAAAACCCACCTCTTGTGATACCTCCAAACTTTAATTTATTGCCTCCTGAGCAACTTTCAGAAAAAAATATAAATAATATTGAAAGTGATTTAGCAAAAGAAATTCTTTTTGGTCTTGAGGATAATGATTCAAAAAGCAATGTTGAATTATCAACTATGGAAAATATTTTAAATCAAACTGAAGCAAGTTCATTTGATGATAGTATAAGAGTTGAAATTGATGAAAATTTTGCATCGGAAAAAGAGATAAATTCAAAAAAATGGAAAAA
>CACKTS010000027.1 GCA_902603095.1 uncultured Alphaproteobacteria bacterium | reverse complement strand
ACCTTTAGTTTTTCTTGGTGGAAGTTTTTATAGTATTAATATGCTACCTGAATTTTGGCAAAAGATATCTTTACTCAACCCTGTTTTATATTTGGTAAGTGGTTTTAGGTGGAGTTTTTATGAAATAGCAGATGTAAGTATAATAACAAGTTTAGTGACTATTTTAATATTTTTAATTTCATGTGTTTTAGTAATAAGTTATACTTTTGCAAAAGGATATAAAATTAAAAATTAATTCATAGAAAGTGTTAAAAAATTCCATAATTGATAATTACAAAAACAATGGTGTTGTTGTTTTAAGAAATGTAATTAACAAAAGATGGATAAATGTACTTAAACGAGGTTTGAAAATAAATTTTCAAAATCCTAGTAAATACAAATGTATTTACGAAAAAAGTTATAAAAAAGAATTATTTTATGATGATTATTGTAACTGGGATAGAATAGAAGAATATAAAGATTTTATTTTTAATTCTAATATTTCAAATATAGCAAAAATATTAATGCAATCTAATAAGGTTAATTTATTTCATGAACATGTTTTAGTAAAAGAAATTGGCTCTAAAAAAAGAACGCCTTGGCACCAAGATCAATCATATTATTGTGTAAATGGAAAAGATAATTGTAGTTTTTGGATTCCACTTGATAAAGTTAATAAAAACTCTGCACCTGAATTTATTATTGGATCTAATAAATGGAATAATAAATTTCTTCCTACAAAATTTTTTGGACATAATTATGAACACAAGGATGGGGAATTTGAATATATTCCTGATATTGAAAAAAATAGAAAAAAATATCTCATTAAAAGTTGGAAAATGAATATTGGAGATGTTGTGGTATTTAATTTTGCTACAGTTCATGGAGCACCTGAGAACAAGTCAAAAAATAGACGAAGAGCTTTTTCTGTAAGATTTACAGGGGATGATGCAACCTATATTAAAAGGAAAGGAGAAATGTCTCCGCCATTTCCAAATGTAAAATTAAAAAATGGTCAGCCCTTAGACTGTAAAACTTTTCCTTTATTAATTTCTTCTTAAATAATAAATATAAGGAAGGGCTGTAGCATACATAATTAAACTATAAGTTGCTGCAGGTATTAAATATGCCCCTCCATCAAAAAAAACATTAGCAACAACAATTGCCAATGTTCCATTTTGTAAGCCACACTCAAGGGTTATTGCTCTTTGTTGTGAAACATTTTCTATTAAAGTTTTACTTATAAAAAATGCAATAAACATCATTAGAACATTTAATAAAAGTGTTACAAAACCTGATTGTGCAAAGTATGAAATTACATTTTCTCTTTCAGCTAAAATAGCACCTAATAAAACTAAAAAAAATAATACTGTAGAAATTTTTTTTGCAATATTCTCAAATGAATTTAAAATTTTACTTAGTAACATTCCAATTATTACTGGTATTGTAACAATTAAAAACATTTGAAATGCTATATCTAAAAGTGAAATACCCTCATTAGAAAGATTTGTTCCAAGAATAGATAAAGAAATTCCTAAAATTAAAGGAATTGTAATAACACTTAAAATACTAATTATTGCTGTCAAAGAAATCGATAAAGCAACATCTCCTTTTGCAAATGAAGTAAGAATATTTGAAGTTGCTCCACCAGGTGCTGCAGCAAGAATCATAACTCCTATAGCTATTTCTGGAGATAAAGGCCAAATATAAACTAAAATTAGAGCAACTATTGGTAAAACAATAAGTTGTGAAAAAAAACCAATAAAAAATTCTTTTGGTTTTAAAAAAACTCTTGTGAAATCATTTATTGAGAGACCAAGCCCTAATGAAAACATTATAAATGCAAGTGCAATAGGTAAAACAACATCTGTAACTATATTCATAAAACTAAACTACCATTTGATTCTTCAAATAAATATAAAATTATCAAACATTTATTATATAAAATGCTATAAAAACCTATGTTTTTGAATATAGAGAAAATCAATAGGAATAAAATAGCTGCATGGGCTGTTCACGGTTTTACAGGCTCTGGAGCAGTTTTGGGGTTTTTAGCAATTATTGCAATACTCAATAGTGATGCTACTGGAGCTTTTTTGTGGCTAGGATTGGCATTATTAATTGATGGACTTGATGGAACATTGGCAAGAAAAGTAAATGTATCGGAGCAGACTCCTAATATAGATGGCACTATACTAGATAGTGTAATTGATTATTTAAATTATGTAATAATACCAAGTTTGATGATTTATTGGTTTGGAATGGTACCAAATAATTTACAAATAATTTTACCAGCTGCAATTTTTTTAGTTTCCTTATACACATTTGCAAATCTTCAAATGAAGACGGAAGATTATTATTTTAGAGGCTTTCCAGCAGTATGGAATATTGTAGTTTTATATTTTTTTATACTGGGTACTCACGAATACATAAATGTAGTAGTAATAATTATTTGTTTAATATTAACATTTATACCAATAAAATTTGTTCATCCACTAAGAGTGAAAGAATTAAGAAACTTAACTATATTCTTTACAATTATTTGGTCTGCAACTACTTTAAAATTAGTAACTACTCCATCTTCTAAAATATTTATGATAGATAGCACAATAATTTTTCTTCTTTGGGCTATTACCTCAATTTATTTTGCAATTATTTGTTGGGGTCGATCAATAAAAAACACATCATAAATATAAAAAAAATTAAAAATAATGAATACTTACTTAAAATCAATTCTTAAAAGAGATCCTGCCGCAAGAGATAAATTAAGTATTATTTTAACTTACCCTGGTGTTAAAGCAGTTTTTTTTCATCATTTAGCTCATAAAATATGGAATTATAAATTTTTTTTGATAGCAAGAATTATTTCCCAGTTTAGTAGATTTTTAACTGGTATAGAAATACATCCTGGAGCAAAAATTGGTAAAAATTTATTTATTGATCATGGTATGGGTGTAGTAATTGGTGAGAGTTCTGTAATAGGAGACAATGTTACACTTTATCATGGTGTTACTCTAGGTGGTATTTCTCCTTCTGAAAATTCAAATGAACAAAGAAATATTAAAAGACATCCAACTTTGATGGATAATGTTATTGTTGGATCTAGTGCACAAATTTTGGGACCAATTGAAGTAGGAAAATATGCAAGAATAGGTGCTAATACTGTAGTTTTAAAAAATGTTCCTGAAAATGCGACAATGGTTGGAAATCCTGCAAAAAATATTAATACTAAAACGGACTCATCGTTTAAACCCTACGGAGTTAATGATTAAATGATTTATAATAATATTATTGATTTAATTGGTAATACACCTTTGATAAAACTTAAGTATCCTTCTGAAATAACCAATTGTGAAATTTATGGAAAGGCAGAATTTTTAAATCCTGGTGGATCTGTCAAAGATAGAACAGCTTTAGGTATAATTTTAGATGCTGAAAAAAACAATAAAATTGAAAAAAATGGAATTTGTGTTGAAGGAACTTTTGGTAATACGGGTATAGGATTAACACTAGTTAATAATGCCAAAGGTTATAAAACTATTATTGTTATGCCAAATAATACAGCATCTTCAAAAAGAGATATTTTAAAAAATATGGGTGCAGAATTACATTTAGTTGATCCAAAACCTTATTCAGATCCTGAAAATTATCAAAAAGTATCAGAAAAATTGGCAATAAGCATTGAAAAAGAAACAGGATTAAAGACATTTTGGGCAGGGCAATTTGAAAATTTAGCTAATTACAGATTCCATGAAAAAACAACAGCTGTTGAAATTTACAATCAAACTAATGGAAAAATTAATGGATTTACATGTTCAATTGGTACAGGTGGCACACTTACTGGAGTGAGTATTGGTCTCAAACAAAAAAATAAAAATATAAAAATAGCTTGTTCAGACTCTCAAGGTTCATCTATGTATAATTATTTTACTTCAGGTAAATTAGAAAAAAAAGGTGAGCCATCTTTTACTGAAGGAATAGGTCAAGCTAGAGTAACCAAAAATTTAGAGAAATGTTCAGTAGATATGTCATATTTTGTTAATGATAAAGAATGTTTGGAAATACTTTATAAATTAATAAAAACCGAAGGTTTATTTCTTGGCACAAGTTCAGGTGTAAATGTCATGGGAGCTATTAATATGGCTAAAGAATTAGGTCCGGGTAATACAATTGTAACTATACTATGTGATGATGCCAACAAATATTATGATAAAATGTTTAATAAAAAGTTTTTAAATGATAATAAATTACCTTTACCAGATTGGATATAACTATGTCTGAAAAAAAGAAATTGTTTAATACAAAAGTTATTCATAGCGGTCATAAAGAAAACTTAGAAACAGGTGCAGTTATGCCACCAATTCATTTGTCATCAACTTTTAAACAAAAGAGTCCAGGTAATTTTAAATACGAATATTCAAGAACTAATAATCCTACAAGAGAAATCTTAGAAAAATTATTAGCTGAAATTGAAGAAGGTAAGTTTGCATTTGCTTTTTCTTCAGGAATGGCAGCTATTAATTGCTTGACAGATGCTATGGAAAAAAATTTTCATGTAATATGTTCTGACGATGTTTATGGGGGTACGAGAAGGATTTTTGATAAAGTTAAAAGTGTTAATCAAAATATTGAAGTAACTTACACTGATTTTAAAAATGAAGATAATTGGCCAGGTCTTATAAAAAATAATACTAAAATGATTTGGCTTGAAACTCCTTCGAATCCGCTTTTAAAAATAGTTGATATAAATAAAATTAAATCAGAAATATCGAATGAAGATATTAAAATTGTATGCGATAATACTTTTGCCTCACCTTACAATCAACAACCATTAACTTTAGGTTCTGATGTTGTCTTACATTCTTCAACAAAATATCTTGGTGGTCATTCAGATTTAATTGGTGGTGCAATAATAATTAAGGATGATATTAAATTAACAGAAAAAATTAAATATTTACAAAATGCTATTGGCTCTGTCCCCTCACCTTTTGATTGTTATCTATTGATACGTAGCATAAAAACACTTGCTGTAAGAATGGAAAGGCACAATACAAATGCAATGATTATAAGCGAATATTTAAGCAATCATCCAAAAATAAAAACTGTTAGATATCCTGGATTAAAATCAGATCCTAACTATGAAGTGGCAAAAAATCAGATGAATGGTTTTGGTGGAATTATTTCAATTGAATTAGACACAGACTTAAAAGGAACACTTAAGTTTTTAGAAAATATAGAGATTTTTACTTTAGCTGAAAGCTTAGGTGGTGTTGAGAGCTTAATAGAACATCCAGCAATAATGACTCATGCTTCTATAGATAAAAATATAAGAGATGAGCTTGGCATTACTGACTCTTTAGTTAGATTATCAATTGGAATTGAAGAATCAGATGATCTTAAAACTGCTTTAGAAAATGCATTATATCTAATCTAAACCGATGATTTTTTTAAGGTTTGGAGTAAAATATTTTGGACCCTTCATTACTTTGCCAGACTCATTGTAAATTGGCTTTCCATCTTCACCTAATTTACTCATGTTTGATCGCTGAACTTCATCAAAACAACTATCTAAATCAACTCCAAATGAATGACCAGCTCCATAAGTAACATAAAGTATATCTGTTAAAGCATCAGCAACTTCAACAATATCATTATTATTAATAGCTTCTTTTAACTCATTTAATTCTTCTTCTATTAAATCTATCCTTAACTTAACAATTTTTGAATCAGGAAAATCAGGTTTTTCTTTTACGTCTTGACCATAAGTATTCATAAAAGTTTTTACTTTACTAAAATTTGACATATCACTCATTTCATTAAAATTTATTTATAAAAAATATCGTTAAATGTAACAAAAATAAATAGAAAAGATATAATTGTTAGTCCAGTAACAATATAAATCCGAGTTACTAGCTCAGGGAGTGAATTTGCAAAAATCTTACTTATAATGAAATAAACTATATTTCCTCCATCTAAAATGGGGATAGGTAAAAGGTTAAATACACCAACAAATAGTGAAATTACAATAAATAAAAAGATAACACCTCTTATTTTATCTAGCATCATTTGATCAGCCATTTTAACAATACCAACTGGTCCGGCTAACTGTTCTCCCAAAGTATTATCTCTATATGATTGTTTTAAAAAACTTATTGAAGCATAATAATAGGTTGGAATAAATAACAATGAATTTTGTATGGATTGATATAGGTTGAATTTATCAATAATTGGATCACTATTACTTGCAATACCAATTACATATCTCTTTATTTCTTCATTAAAATTTAATTGAAAACTCTTTTCTATAATTTGATTATTTCTTTCTATTAATAAATTTATATATTCACTATTTCCTAAAGCTTTAGGAATATCATTAAACTCATAAATTTCATTATTATTAACAGAAATAATAACATCGTTAACTCGTAAATCATTTTCTTGAGCAGGTGAATTATCTAATACTTTACCAATAATAGGTGCAAATGAAGCAATGCCAAAAAAAAAGAAAATACAAAATAAAGCAATCCAAGCAGATAATATATTAAAAAAACTTCCAGCTAGAAGAATAAATATTTTTTGATATAATTTTAAAGATTGAAAAGATCCAGGTTCATTATTTTCATTTTTTTGAAATACAAAATCAAGTCCTTTTATTTTTACATAACCTCCAAGAGGAATAGGCGAGATTTTCCAAACAGTATTATTTTTATCAGTAAATTTAAATAGGGGCTTTCCAAAACCAATTGAAAAATCTGTAACTTCAGCTTTAAATATTCTAGCAAATAAATAGTGACCAAATTCATGAATAAAAACTATGAAAATAAAAACTAAAAGTAAATTTAAATAAATCATTATCTATGCATTGGAGGCATTTTCATAATCTTCAATTGGCGGACACACACAAAAAAGATTTCTATCACCATAGACATTGTCTATTCTTCCAACTGGTGGCCAATATTTATTGTTGTATAAATAAGAATGAGGAAAAACTGCCTCTTTTCTTGAATATTTATGACTCCATTCATTTGCTGAAACTTCTTCTATTGTATGTGGTGCATTTTTAATTGGATTATCTTCACGATCATAAATACCATCTTTTACTTTTTGAATTTCACTATTAATGGAAATCATAGCAGTACAAAATCTATCTAACTCTTCTTTGGATTCACTTTCTGTAGGCTCAATCATTAAAGTTCCAGGTACAGGAAAAGACATAGTTGGCGCATGGAAGCCATAATCTATAAGTCTTTTTGCAATATCCTCTTCAGATATATTCAATTCTTCTTTGATTGGTCTAATATCAATTATACATTCATGAGCTACCATCCCATTTTTACCAGAATATAAAAGAGGGAAATAATCTTTTAATTTTTCTTTTATGTAGTTGGCGTTTAATATTGCAACTTGCGTAGCTAGTTTAAGTCCTTCGTCACCCATCATAGAAATATATGAATGAGTGATTGGTAATATTCCTAAACTTCCCCATGGAGCTGAAGATACAGCGGTTAATTCTGTTACACTATTTTCATTATTGATAATTGGATGTCCTGGTAAAAATTTTTCAAGATGTGATTTAACTCCTATAGGTCCAACGCCCGGACCACCTGAAAAATGCGGGATTGAATAAGTTTTATGTAAATTCATATGTGAAACATCTGGTCCAAATTTTCCAGGTTTAGTAATTCCAACCATGGCATTTTGATTGGCCCCATCCATATAAACACAAGCACCTGCATTATGAATTTTTTCACATATTTCTGAAATTGACTCTTCAAAAACACCATGAGTTGAAGGATAAGTAATCATTAAAGCAGATAAATTTTTACCAGCTTCAGAAATTTTCTGATCTAAATGACTAATATCAATATTTCCAAGCGAGTCACATTGAACAATAGACACATCCATTCCACACATTTGAGCACTTGCTGGATTTGTGCCATGAGCGCTATTAGGTATTAAACAAATATTTCTATGTCCTTCTTTTTTTGACTCATGATACTTTTTAATTGCCAACAAACCTGCGAATTCACCTTGGGCTCCAGCATTTGGCTGTAATGAAATAGCATCAAATCCAGTTATATCCTTAAGCATTGATATCAATTCATGTATTAATTGATTAAAACCTTCTCTCTGATGTTTTTCTAAAAAAGGGTGTGCATTAGCAAAACCTGGCAAAGTAATAGGTAGCAATTCTGATGCAGCATTTAACTTCATTGTACAAGAACCTAGTGGTATCATAGTTCTATTAAGAGCCAGATCTTTATTTTCAAGTTTTTTTAAATATCTCATCATTTCAGTTTCTGAATGATAAATATTAAAAACTGGGTGAGATAATATTTTATCTTCACGAAGAAAACTATTACCATCAAAAATTACATCTAAATTCTTCTCAATATTATCAGAATTAATTTTTAAATTATTTTCATTAAAAAAATTTATAAGATTATCAATATCTTCTAAAGTTGTAGTTTCATCAAAAGTTATTGAAAAATGATTATTGTCAATAAATCTGAAATTTATTCCATTTGAAATTGATTTGTTAAACCAATATTCAGCTTTATTATCTTCGATTACTAAAGTATCAAAGTATGTTTTGGAATTTACCTTGAAACCAAGTTCTTGTAATGCCTTTTTAAAATATCTTGTAAGATAGTTTATTGTATTAGCAATTTTTTTTAATCTTTCAGGACCATGATATATAGCATATGCTGCTGCAATAATTGCCAAACCAGCTTGTGCAGTACAAATATTGCTCGTTGCCTTTTCTCTTCTAATATGTTGTTCTCTAGTTTGAAGAGCCATTCTATAGGCTCTTTTATTGTTTCTATCAACTGATACACCAATTAATCTACCTGGGATTAATCTTTTATAATCTTCTTTTGTTGCAAGATAAGCAGCATGTGGACCACCACCAAACATTGGGACACCAAATCTTTGTGTAGTTCCAACAACTATATCAGCACCATACGAACCTGGTGATTTTAATAAAACTAAACTCATTATATCTGCAGATACTATAGTAATTATATTTTTTGATCGATTAATGGTTATTAATTCGTCAAGATTAAATATTTCTCCGTATGTATCTGGATTTTGAATAAAACAGCCAAATGTATCTTCATTTGGCTCACCCTCAATAATTTTAATTCCAAGTGGATTAGCTCTAGTTTTTAAAACAGAAATGGTTTGAGGGTGGCAGGTATTTTGCAAACAAAAAGTATATTTTTTATTTTTTTTAATTTTATAAGCCATCATCATGGCTTCAGCTGCAGCAGTACTTTCATCAAGTAATGAAGCGTTAGCAATATCCATACCTGTTAAATCAATAATCATTTGCTGAAAATTCATTAACATTTCAAGACGACCCTGTGAAATTTCAGCTTGATATGGAGTATAAGCAGTATACCAACCTGGGTTTTCAAGAATATTTCTTTGTATAACACTCGGCATTATTGTGTTGTGATATCCTAGTCCTATGTATGTTTTTTTAAAATTATTTTTTAAAGATAAAAGTTGCATATTAACTTTATTAAATTCTTCTGACATTCCTGGTCTTAATTTTAATTTATCTTTAAATAAAATATGATCAGGAACAGTTTTTTTAATTAATTCATCAAGACTTTTACAATTAACAAATTTTAGCATTGCTGCGATATCATCATTTCGTGGTCCAATATGTCTACTTGCAAATGAATTTATATTGATCATATTATTTATCCAAAAATTCTTTGTACTGATCCAATGTCATCAAATGATTTACTTGGGAGATATCTGAAACTTTTAGTTTGAAAATCCATCCTTCATTTTCAGCGTCTTGATTGACAATCGATGCATCATTTGAGAGATTTTCATTTACTTCTAATACTTCACCATCAAGTGGTGAATAAATATCTGATGCAGCTTTAACAGACTCAATAACACAAAGTTCTTCTTTTGCTTTTACTTCTTTACCAACTGCCGGCAAATCAACAAAAACAATGTCACCTAAACTTTCTTGAGCATGATTAGTAATACCTACAATTGCTGTATCACCCTCTAATTTCACCCATTCATGTTCTTCGGTATATTTTTTCTCAGACATATTAATCTCCTTTTTTATAATTTTTTTTAACAAATGGAATTTTCTCAATTTGAATTTCTTCTAATTTATCACGAATATTCACATATAATTTTTCTGACATATCCAAAGTTTTATTGATATAACCTATTGCAATTGATTTTTTTAAAATTGGAGAATAACAGCCACTAGTAATTTTTCCAATTTTTTTATTATTTTCATTATGTAAAGTCATCTGAGCACGCAACATACTCTTATTTACAGGACTTAATCCAATTTTTTTAATTGATTGAGATGTATTTATTTCTTTTGATAATACATGAAAACAGTTTAAATTTTTATCATTCAGTCTGCTTTTATCTAAAGCCCATGATAAACCTGCTTGTATAGGATTAATTTCTTCATTTAATTCATTACCATATAAACTAAGGCCCGCCTCCATTCTAAGGGAGTCTCTACATCCTAAGCCACATAAAATTGTATTTTCATTTTGAATAATTTTTTTAACAAAATTTTCAGCTATATTATCCAATATAGATATTTCAAAACCGTCTTCGCCTGTATAACCAGATCTAGAGATAAAAACTTTAGTATTTTCATATTCTAATATTTCAATATCTAAAAATTTCATTGAAGAGGATAAGTTTAGTATTGAGTTAATAACTGAAAATGAATCTGGACCTTGTAAGGCAATCAAACATCTATCTTGAATGATTTTATAATTTAAAATTGTCTTTTTAAATATTTTATTAAGAACTTTTTTTCTTGATGCATTATAAACAATGTAAATAAATTCCTCATCTTCAATTTTAATCTTTGATAACATAATATCATCAACAACTCCTCCATGTGAGTTTAAAATAAATGAATAGTTACACTTATTGAATTGCAATAGCTTAATATCTAGTGGAATATAAACCTCTAAAGCATGAATATTTTCGTTAGTAAGAGAAATTAAGATTTGCCCCATGTGTGAAACATCAAAGAGACCTGCATGAGTTCTGACACGAATATGTTCATTAATAATACCATGTTTGTAATTTATTGGCATATTATAGCCTGCAAAAGGTACAAACTTAGCATTATTATTTTTGTGAAAATTATTTAAATAAATATTTTGTAGAGCTTCTTCAGTCAAAATTTCTCCTGTCTAAGCCCTCTCTGTATTTTTACCTGAGAGTTTTTACCCCTTCGGTAGAGAATAATCTCTTTTCCAGATTTTTATTTTAACGGTCCTTTTTGCCTGAGAGTTTCCGGGTCGTTGCTCCTTCGGCTCTGCTTATTAACAGCATCTCCCGTTGACAGTTATTTATACTTATTTCTTATAATATTCAATTAATTTAGAGGGATGTTATTAGAAATTTTAGAAGATTGATAAAGCTCTGATAAATTTTCGTAAAGATCTCTAATTTTTTGTGCTTTTGCTAAAAGCTTTTCTTTATCTGGATCTTGTAATTTACTAATAGACTCTAGAATTGAATGTCTTTTCCAGTAATAATTATCCTTAATATACTCACCATTATTAATATTAAAAACTTCTTTTAAAATTTTTAAATCATGGGGAATATTGAAACTGGACTCTGTATCTGAATAAGGAAAAAAAAAATAAAAATTATCAAAGCCACACCAAGTAATTGCTGATAAACACATTGAGCAAGGCTCATGAGAGCTTATGAAAAAATAATCTTTTGGATTTAAATTTTTGGATTTAAAAAAATTAATAATTGTTGAAATTTCTCCATGAAACAAAGGATTTTCTATCTCATTATTTGTGCCAGATATAGTAAAACTTAAATCATCTTTTTTTATTATAAAAGCTCCAAAAATTTTATTACCTTTAGAAACAGATTTTTTAGTGTCTGGGATAAGTTCATCTAAAAACAAATCAAGGATAATCTCATATTTTAAAATAGACACAAAAATGCTTTATATTAAAAAATTTGATTTGGATAAAAAAAAAGACCCAGCAAGCTAGGTCTTTTTTATGTATCGTGCATTTCCTCCCGATACAAACTAAATAAAGTTTCCCTTATTTAATTTGCTTACTACCTTTGCGTGTAATAAGTGATTATAATTTACTTTGTAAAAAAATAATTATCAAACAAAAAAAACATTAATTTAATTTTATTGTGAATATGTATGTTGATAAGTTGTTAAAAATTATCTTATTGGTTTATCTAAATTCACTTTTATACTTAATTTATACTCACGATACAAAGTAAAAAAACTTGCAATTAATATTAAAAATAAACCCGCAAAACCAGTAATGCTTAAATAATCATTCCAAATAAAGTACCCAAAAAGAATTGACCAAATAATTAAACTATATTCATATGGTGCAATAGTTGATGGAGAGCCAATACGATATGCTCCAAATAAAGAAAAGAAACCGATAACACCTGTAAATCCAATGATTATGAGTATTGGAAGAAAGTACAAACTACGTATTTCCCAAGTCATGAGAATAAATTTGTATTCTGAAACTTGATTAGAGCTAAAAGTGATATTTTGTATTACAAAATAGATAATAATTGAAAATAATATAGCTGATAAATATGTGTGAATTATTTGAGTGAATAATGAATCCTTATCAGATGTTTTTTTTTGTATGATAACAGTAAGCGCATAAAAAAAAGCACATAATATTGGAAATAAACTGTAAATATTAAAATCATTAAAATCTGGATTCAAAACTAAATATACACCAAAAAAACCAATAATAATTGCGCACCATCTGTAGATACCTACTCTTTCTCCAATAATAAATTTAGAAAAAATTGTAACAAAAAAGGGACTAACAAAAAAAAGAGTTACAGCTTCAGGCAATGAAATTTTTGATAAAGAAAAATAATATAGGCTAAAACCTAGAAAAAAAACTGAGACTCTTAAAATACTAATTAATGGATAATGAGTTTTGAATACAATTTTAATTTGTTTTAATTTACAATAAACAAAGATAACTAAAAGCCCTACTATAGATCGTGCTATATAAATTACATAAATGTTAATTGAGTCAGATATAAGTTTGATTAGGGCATCTTGTATAGAAAATACAAACATACCTAATATTATTAAAACAATTGCTTTTATATTATTATCTAGTGTCATGATATTTTAATGAATGTTATAAAGTTTCGATAATGAAACAAAAGAAAATATTTAATATAATAGGAATAATGACTGGAACATCAATGGATGGTATCGACATGTCTT
>CACKTS010000026.1 GCA_902603095.1 uncultured Alphaproteobacteria bacterium | reverse complement strand
GTAAATCATTTAATCTTAAAATATTTGCTACATCTTCTTTAAAATTAAATTCATATAGTCATAATTTAAATGATTTTTATTCAAGATTAAAATCATTTTATTTTGTTGAAATT
The DNA here is from genome assembly GCA_902603095.1 of uncultured Alphaproteobacteria bacterium. Classification (GTDB taxonomy): domain Bacteria; phylum Pseudomonadota; class Alphaproteobacteria; order HIMB59; genus CACPNW01. Next base: position 15,547 of record CACKTS010000026.1, on the reverse strand, counting down.
AAACAACCTGATGATGAAATGTGTAAAATTATAATGACAAAATTATTTTATGAAAAACAAATAATTGTTAAAAACAATGAAATTTTTAATTTTATTTTTAATAGAGTTAGCCGAACATATAGTGAGATTTATTCTGTAATTAATAAACTAGATGTTTTATCACTGGAGAAAAAAAAACAATTAACAATACCATTAATTAAAGAAATATTGTAATACCAAAAAATGAACTTTTATAGAACCCATTTTTGTTCTGATCTATCTATTTCAAATTTGAATAATGAGGTCACTTTAAGTGGTTGGATAGATACTGTTAGAGATCATGGTAATCTAATATTTATAGATTTAAGAGATAACTATGGAATTACCCAGTGTGTTGTTGATGCTAAACATCAGATTTTTGATGAAATATCTAAATTAACAAATGAAAGTGTTATTACTATTAAAGGTAAGGTTATTAAAAGATCTGATGAAACTATAAATAATAATCTTTCTACTGGAGAAATCGAAGTTCAAATTAATTCTTATATCTTACTTTCACACTCTGATGTACTTCCTCTACCAGTTAATTCAGATATTGAATATGGTGAAGAAGTTAGATTAAAAAATAGATTTCTGGATTTAAGAAGACAAAAACTTCATAATAATATACTTTTAAGAAGTAAGATAATTTCTTCAATTAGACAAAAAATGAACAAAAGTGGGTTTGTAGAATTTCAAACTCCTATATTAACTTCTACTTCACCAGAGGGAGCTAGAGATTATTTAGTACCTTCTAGGATTCACCAAGGCCAATTTTATGCACTTCCACAAGCTCCTCAACAGTTTAAGCAATTATTAATGATAGCAGGTTTTGATAAATATTTTCAAATAGCTCCATGCTTCAGAGATGAGGATAGTAGGGCGGATAGATCACCAGGTGAATTTTATCAACTCGATTTTGAAATGAGTTTTGTTACTCAAGAAGATGTTTTTGATGCAATTGAACCTGTTTTATATGAAATATTTGAAGAAAATAAAAATTATCATACTGATAAAGATGTAACTATAAGCAAATATCCTTTCAAAAGAATACCATATGATCAATCATTAGAATTATACGGTACAGATAAACCTGATTTGAGAAATCCTTTATTAATTAATGATTATACTGAAGTTTTTAAAGGATCAGATTTTAAAATTTTTAGCAAATTGATTGAAAAAAATTACAAAGTTAAAGGTATTGTAGTGAATGGAACTTCTGATAAACCAAGAAGTTTTTTTGATAAATTAAATAATTGGGCAAGAGAAGAAGGAGCTGCAGGGCTTGGATATATTAGTTTTATTGATAACGAACATAAAGGACCTATAGCAAAAAATTTAGACAATAATAGATTGAAATTGCTTAACTTACAAGAAAGTCAATCAGTATTCTTTATTTGTGATAAACAAAAAGAAGCTCAATTATTTTCTGGAAAAGTTCGTGAAAAATTATGTGAAGACTTAAATTTGCTTAATCACAATTCTTTTGAATTTTGCTGGATAATAGATTATCCAATGTATGAATTAGATGAAAAAACAAACAAAATTGAGTTCAGCCACAATCCTTTTTCTATGCCTCAAGGAGAAATGGAATCATTGTTAAACAAAGATCCATTAGAAATCAAAGCTTATCAATATGATATAGTTTGTAACGGAGTTGAATTATCATCTGGTGCAATTAGAAACCACAGACCAGATATTATGTATAAAGCTTTTGAAATTGCTGGTTATAAGAAAGAAGAATTAGAGACAAAATTTTCAGGCATGCTTAATGCTATGAAATATGGTGCCCCGCCGCATGGAGGCAGTGCCCCTGGTATAGATCGTATAGTAATGCTTTTAGCCAATGAACCAAATATTAGAGAAGTAATCGCGTTTCCAATGAATCAGCAAGCTATGGACCTTATGATGAATGCACCGGCTAAAATCGATAAACAAAGACTAGAAGAATTAGGTTTGAAGTTAGTAGATAAAAATTAAACCTGAACCAATTATTGCTAGAAAAGTTCCAATCCAAGCTCCAATTGTTGGTATTTTTTTCGTTAATAGCCATATTAAAAATAAAATCATAATTGGACTAGTAGATGATAATGTTGCCACTATTCCAGCATCAGCAAATTTTAAAGCAATAAGCAAAAGACTCATACCCAAGGCCATACCCAAAAAACCACTTAATATTGATTGTCCTATAATTTTTAAACTTAATGAAGTTTTTGTATTAAAAATTTCATAATTTATAAAAAAAGTTAAAGATAAAAAAATACATGAAATTAATGTTCTGAGTGAAGCTGAAGCAATTGGATCTGCTCCTAAGGTTAATATTGGTTTCATCATAATTAACCCAATTGCTTGGCATAAAGCTGCACCAATACCAAAAATTACTCCTAATAATAAATTTCCTTCAACTATTTCCCATCTATGATTTTTATCTCTACTATTACCGTAAGCTATAGCTACAACAACACCAAAAAAAACTAATATACATCCCAATAAATTTATGAATGACATGATTTCATTTAAAAAAAATATATTCAAAATTACAGTAAATGGCGCTGCTAAAGAAAATAGGATATTATTTCTTCTAGGTCCAATTTTTTGAAGAGCAATAAATAGTAAAGTATCTCCTAGAAATATACCAATAATTCCCGATAATAAAATTGTAACTAAAAATTCTTGATTAATTGTATTCCAAGTATCCAAGTAAAATGTGTAACTAATTAACATTATAGATACAAAAAATAATCTTATTCTATTAAAAGCCAAACCACCAATTTTTCTAGTAACGTCAGCTGAAATAAGAGATGCTATTGCCCAGCATAATGCAGCTAATGTAGCAATCAAATAATAAATCAACATTTTTTAAGATTAAAAGATACTTAGAATAGATTTAATTGGTATTGATAAGTATTCACCTAACAAGTGTTCTTGTAAAAAAAATCTTTTAATTAAACCAGTCCACCTAAGGAATGCATAAATTATTAAAACCCACAAATAAATTCCAAAAATATAGTTTAAGTAAGATATAATTTTTTTAAAATGATTATAATAACTCATAGTATGAAACCTAAGTATTGGAATAAAGGCAGGATTTATTTATCAAACAACGATAAAGTTTTGAAGAAAATTATTGATCAATTTCCTAATCAATCACTAAAATTAAATGATAATAGTTTCCATGCTTTAATTAATTCAATTATTGGTCAACAAATTTCTGTATCTGCAGCAAATTCAATGAAAATTAAATTATTTTCTCTAAAAAATAATATTACTCCCCGAAGTATAAAAAATTTAAAAAATAATCAATTAAAAAAATGCGGCCTTTCAAAACAAAAAATATTGTATATCAATAATATTTCAGAATTTTTTATAAAGAATAAGAAATTTATAAAAGAAATGAGCATTACTGATGAAGATGATATTCGAAAAAAGTTAATTGAAATAAAAGGTATTGGTAATTGGACAATTGATATGTTTCTCTTATTTACACATGGTAGTCCAAATATTTTTCCTTCAGGAGATCTTGGATTTATAAAAGCTATAAGTAAACATTATAAAAAAGATCTACCTCTTACAGATAAATTTTTATTAAGTTTATTTAAAAAGTGGTCCCCTTATTCTTCTATAGCAACATGGTATCTTTGGAGGTCACTAGATCCACTACCTGTTAGTTATTAATATTTGCTCCTTTTTCTATCCAAACTCTTAATATATTTCTTTCAGCTTCAGTTATACCAGTTATGTTACCTGGCGGCATAATATCTGAATCTATTACTTGGTCTTTAATACTTTTAATATTTTTTAAGATATCTTCCGATGTATCAAAGATAACACCTAGAGGAGGTTCTTCAAATCCTTCATAAGTTGGATTACTTGCATGACATACTCCACATCTATATTTAATAATATTTGCTACTTCATTAAAATTTACTTCTTCAAAAGTATTTTCTTCTAAGTTATTATTTATTTTAGGTAAAGATACAAATAGCATTAAACATATCATTCCCGCTGCTGCAGTCGGTAATATCCACACATTATATTTCTTTTTATTACGAAGGTTAAAGTAGTGTCTTACCGAAGCTCCGATGACTGAAATTATAGCAAGAATTAACCAATTATATTTATGACCATAGGTAAAAGGAAAATGTGCACTAATCATAATAAATAATACTGGAAGAGTTAAATAATTATTATGAATTGAGCGCGTTTTTGCAGATAATCCTTTTTTTAAGTCTGGTTTTCTATTAGCCAATGCAGCATTAACCATATTTTTTTGAGAAGGTATAATTACATGAAAAACATTTGCAGCCATTATTGTTCCCAAACATGCACCAACATGTATATAAGCGGCTCTAGATCCATAGATTTTAGTTAATGCATAACTAACAATTGTTGCTAAAATTAAACCTATTGTAGAAAATAATATCTTATTATCAATTAGAGCAGACTTACATAAAAAATCATAAATTAACCAAGATCCGGCTAAAAAACTCAAAGAAATTATTATTGCTGTAAATGGATTGATATCACTGATAGTTTTGTCAATCATAATGCTTTCAGCATTTAGATAATAAACAATTATTAATAGAGCAAAACCACTAATCCAGGTTGTATATGCTTCCCATTTAAACCAGTGCAATTCTTTTGGAAATACTTTTGGCGGACCTTTTAATTTATTAATATGGTAGAAACCACCTGAGTGTACTGACCATAATTCTCCATCAATATCCTCACTATCTATTTCTCTGTCTAAACGACTATCAAGCCAATTAAAATAAAATGAAGTTCCAATCCAAGCTATACCTACAATTATATGTATCCATCTTACTACTAAATCAAGCCAGTCTAAAAAAAAGGGGAATAAAGAAGTTAATGTTTCCATTTAGTATTCTACCTTGTCTATTTTTTTATCCCAATCTAAAAAAGCTTTCTTTGCTTCATTTTGACTGATTTGTTTCATTTGAATTTTTCTTGAAGATAAATCTTTATTTAGTTCATTATATATAAAATCATCATCAAATCCTATTTTTGAAGCATCCAATCTAGAATTTCCATAATAAATTTTATCTATATGTGACCAATAAATTGCACTAAGACACATAGGGCATGGTTCACAACTTGTATATAGTTCACATTCTGCCAAATTAAATGTATTTAATTTTTTGCAGGCATTTCTTATTGCAATAATTTCAGCATGAGCAGTTGGGTCATTATTTAATGTGACTCTATTTACACCTTCAGCAATTATTTTATTTTCTTTAACTATAATGCAGCCAAACGGACCTCCATTATTTTTAATATTTTGAATTGATAATTCAATTGCTCTTTTCATAAAATCAATGTTTTTCATATTATTTCTTTTATTTTGTTATTTTTAATAACTTTTAAATTATTTTTAATTGATATTATTCTTGTAATAATTGAAAAAGCTATTTCATCAGGATCTTTAGAATTACCTATATTTATTCCAACTGGACATTCGATTGTTTCAACTAATGATTTATTATGACCATTTTCTATTAATCTTTTAAAAAATCTATTCTTCTTTGTTTTAGATCCAATTAAACCTATAAAGGTAAAATTTTTTTTAAGTACTTCATTTAATATTTTTAGATCATAGTCGTGACTATGTGTCAAAATTACAAAATATGAATTATCTTTTAAACGAGTAACTATTTCCCAAGGTTTTTTTGAAAGTAAGTAATTAATCTTATTAAAATTTGTCATTTTTAAAAAATCTTCTCTAGAATCTATTAAGAAAATATTAAAATTAATATTTTCTAATTTTGTAATTAATGCTTGCCCTATATGTCCGGCTCCAAAAATATATAAATTAGCAATATTATCATCATATAATTTTTCAGTTTTTAGGGCTTCAGAAGAATTTTTATGTAATGAAAGTTTAATTTGAACATAGCCGCCACAGCATTGACCTATACCTGGTCCAAGAGGTATATTTAGTGACTTTTTATCAATTTTATTATTTATTAAGATTTTTGCTTCTTTTACAACTAAATATTCTAGATTTCCTCCACCAATAGTTCCAAAAATTGTATCATTAGATATCAAAATAATATCATCTATTTTATTAGGCGATGATCCTTTAACATTAAAAATTTTTGCTTTTACAATAAAATCTTTATAATTAATTTTATTATTTAATTTTTTTAATTTCATTTAATTTAAACTATTCAATATATTTTCTGGTGTAGCAGGTGCTATTAATTTTGTTGAATCTTTATTAGAATTAGCATTAAAAACTGCATCTCTAATTGCTGAAAATACTGATAAAGCTAACATAAATGGAGGCTCTCCTACAGCTTTTGATCTATTTACAACATTTTCTATATTGTAACCTTTTTTAAATATCTCAACATTAAATTTGTTAGGAATTTCTCCAGCTGTCGGTATTTTATATGTTGATGGACTATGAGATAAAATATTTCCATTTTTATTCCATGATATTTCTTCAGTTGTTAGCCAACCAAGACCTTGAACAAAACCTCCTTCAATTTGTCCCATATCTATCCTTTGATTTATTGAATTACCCGCATCATGAATAATATCAACTTGTAATAATTTATTTTCACCTGTTAATGTATCAATGACTACTTCACTAACAGCTGCACCATAAGCAAAATATAAAAAAGGTCTACCAGAGAGATCTTTAACATTGACGTTTATTTTTGGAGTTTTATAAAAACCTGATGAATAAAGTTTTACTCGATTAAGATACGCTTTTGATATAACCTCATTAAAGAGTAAAGTTTTTTTATCACACATAATTTTTCCATTTTGATATATAATCTTTTTAGTTTTGTAGTATTTTTTAATAAATGAATCTAATTCTAATTTAATGTTATAAATAGCATTTAGTATTGCACCTCCATTTAAATCTGTAGTTGCAGATGCTGCACTAGCTGATGTGTTTGAAACCTTTTCAGTATCTGTTGACGATATTTTAATATCACTGATGTCTAGTCCAAATTCATTTGCTGCCACAAGAGCTAATTTAGTCATTAAACCTTGACCCATCTCAATACCCCCATGATTTAAATGAATAGATCCATCAGTATAAATATGAACTAGAGCACCTGCTTGATTTAAATGAGTTGTTGTAAAAGATATTCCAAATTTTACAGGAGTTATTGCAATCCCTTTTTTAAGAATAGAATTTGATTTGTTAAATTTTTCTATTTCTTTTTTTCTTTTAATATATTTAGATTTATTTTTTAAATTATTAAAAATTTCTTCAATAATATTATCTTCAATTTTCATTCCATAATGAGTAATATTATTTGTATTTATTTTATAAAAATTTTGAGCTCTTATTTTTGCAGGATCTTTGTTAAGATGATGAGAGATATGATCAATTATATTTTCAATACAGAACATTCCTTGGGGGCCACCAAATCCTCTAAAGGCAGTGTTAGATACTGTGTTTGTTTTGCATCGATGTGATGTAAGCTCAAGATTAGGAATATAATAGGCATTATCTATATGATAAATAGCTCTATCATTTATAGCTCCTGATAAATCAGCGGAAATACCACAATTTGATGCCATTAAAATCTTTAGTCCATTAATTTTTCCATCATTTGAAAATCCTACTTCATAATCAAATTTAAACTGATGTCTTTTACCAGTCATAATCATGTCATCATCTCTATCAATACGAAGTTTAACTGGTTTATTTAATTTTTTTGAAGCAATACTGCTTATAGCAGCAAATAAAAATGATTGAGTTTCTTTACCTCCAAATCCACCACCAATTCTTCTGACTTTAACATTTATGCTATTAAATTTTTGCTTAATAACTTTTGCAACTATTTGTTGTGTTTCAGATGGATGTTGAGTTGAAGAATAGATCAAAAAATTGTTATCTTCTTGAGGAATTGTTAATGCAATTTGTCCTTCTAAATAAAAGTGATCTTGACCTCCACATTCTAATTTTCCTTTCAATTGATGATCTGAATTTTTTATAGCCATCGATGCTTTTCCCTTTTTGATAACTTTTGATTTTAATACGAAACTTTTTTTCTTAATTGCTTCTTCAATAGTTAATATAGGTTTGAGTTTTTTTATTTCGATTTTTGCATTTAGTGCAGCTTGTCTTGCTAATTTGGTAGAAGTTGCAATTACTGCAAATATTGGTTGTCCATAATATTCAATATTTTTAGAGGTAAATATTTTATCTCCCTTAAAAATGGGCCCAACATCATTTTGCCCTTCAATATCACTTTCTGTAATTATATCTATGACTCCCTTTGAATTAAGAACTTTTGTGAAATCTGTTTTCTGAATTGTGCCTTTGCTGACATTACTAAAACCTATAGCGGCGTACAAAAGATTTTGAGGTTCTGGAATATCATCAGTATAAATAGCCTTACCAGTTACATGTTTAATAGCACTCTCGTGTTCTATATTTTTTACAAATATTTTAGTAGTCATACAAAGTAACTCTTTTATTATTATACTCATTCCAGAATCTATCTAATAAGTTTGATACAATTTTTGTTCTATAGGTTTTTGAGCTTCTTACATCACTAAGAGGGGAAAATTCTTTTGAGATAATTTTTTTTGCTTTTGAAATATTATCAAGATTAATTTTTTTATTTTTTAGGAAGTTTTCTGTTTTTTTAGCAATTTTTGGTATAGCTGCCATACCACCACAAACTATTTTGATAGATTTAAATTTTTTGTTTTTGATTTCTGTATTTATAGCCATAAAAACTGAGCTAATATCATCATCAATTCTTTTAGAAATTTTGTAACATTTTAAAATGTTATGTTTACTTTTCAAAGGAATAATTATTTCTTTAATAAATTCTTTTTTTCTCAATTTTGTTTTTCTATAACTAATAAAATAATCACTAATAGACATTTTTCGGCTTTTATTTCCATCTAAAATTAATTTAGTATCTAAGGAAATCAAAACAGGCAAACTGTCTCCTATAGGTGATGCACTCCCAATATTTCCACCTAAAGAAGCAACATTACGAATTTGCTCAGATCCATAACGTTCAAACATTTCATAAAATTCAGAATAGTATTTTTTTAAAATACTAAGAATATCATTTATTGGAGTAGCAGCACCGATGTGCAAATTATTTTTTTTAACTTTTATAAAATTTAGATCTTTATTTTGACCAAGATAAAAAATTTCATCTAAATTTTTTCTTCTCTTGGTAATTTCGAGAGACAAATCTGTCCCCCCAACTAAAAGTGATGGATTCTTGCTTTTAATAAAATCTTTTTTAAAAGTTTGTAAATTTTTATGTATAAAAAATTTTGAATTATTTTTATTTAAAATAACATCATTTAAGTTTATTTTTTTTAATTTTTTTAGAATTTCTGATGAGTCAGTATTTAAATTTTTATATTTTTTCAAATTTTTCAAAGCATCTTTTATTGGTCTGTAGCCTGTGCACCTACATAAATTACCAGATAAATATTTATTAATATTTTCATTAGTGGGTTTTATTTTGTTTTTATGCATTGCGTACATCGACATTACAAATCCTGGGGTGCAAAATCCACATTGAGCTCCATCATTATCAACCATACTTTGTTGCACAGGATGTAAATATTTTGACTCTATGTGCTCTACCGTTAATAATTGTTTGGAATGAAGTGTGTATAATAGTGTTATACAGGTATTTATACTTTTATATTTTAATTTGTTATCTTTAACTTCTGCTAATACCGCTGTGCACGCACCACAATCTCCCGAAGCACAACCTTCTTTTGTTCCTTTTAAATTTTTATAATTTCTAAGATATTCTAATACTGTTGTATTAGTATCAAGATCATTAAGAGTAATCAGCTCATCATTCAATAAGAATTCTATTGAAGAGCTTGGCATTAACTTCCTCTATATGTTGTATAACTCCAAGGTGATATTAGGAGAGGAACATGATAATGTTCATTTATATCACTTATTCCAAAACGAATTACAACATCATCTAAGAAAGGAATTTCATCTAGTTTAGTGAATTTTCTAAAATACTCCCCACAGAAAAATTGAATTTCATATTTTCCGATATTAAAATGATCTTTTTCCAAAATTGGGGTATCACATCTCCCATCTTCATTTAGTGTAAAATCTTTAATTTTTTTCTTATTTGCTTGTTCAAATATATAAATACTGCCTTTTATTCCAGATCCTGGCTTACCATTAAATGTGTCTAACACATGAGTAGTTAAATATCCTTTAGACATAATCTGTTTTCATTTATACAGTATTTGATTAAATATTAAATTAGCTTTTTAAATGCCTGAAATTAGAAATTTTATAGGATACGGTAATCATCCACCACAATTTAAATGGGAGAAGAACGCTAAATTAGCTGTACAATTTGTTTTAAATTATGAAGAGGGTGGTGAGAACACCGTTTTAAATGGAGATGAGCACTCTGAAATATTTTTATCAGAAATTATTGGAGCAAAGCCAGTAATTGGAGATCGTAACATGAGTATGGAGTCTATATATGAATATGGTTCTAGATCAGGATTTTGGAGGATTTATAATGAATTTATAAAACGAAATCTTCCATTAACTATTTTTGGTGTTGGCCTCGCCCTTGAAAAAAATAACGATGTATGTGAAGCAATTAAGAATGCTCCATTTGAAATAGCAAGTCATGGGTATCGTTGGATTGATTATCAACATGTTGATCAAAAAACTGAAGAAGAGCATATTATAAAATGCAATGAAACTATTAAAAATATTTTTGGATATTATCCATCAGGTTGGTATACTGGGCGCACTAGCCCAAATACACGAGATTTAGTTTTAAAAAATACTCAAGTTTCATATGATAGTGATGCTTATAATGATGATTTACCATATTGGATTGAACATAATAATAAAAAACATCTAATTATACCTTACACTTTGGATAATAATGATATGCGATTTGCTACAGCTCAAGGTTTTAACACAGGAGATGATTTTTATAATTATTTAAAAGACTCATTTGACACTCTATACAATGAAAGTTCATTAACTGGATCATCAAAAATGATGTCAATTGGTTTACATTGTAGATTAATTGGCAGACCAGGAAGATTTCAATCTTTAGTAAAATTTATAAATTACATAACTAAATTTAAAGATGTTTGGATATGCCAAAGAAAAGAGATAGCAGATTTTTGGTATAATAATTTTAATGATCGTTGAAAATATTAATAAATTAGCAAAATTAGAGTTTATAAATTTTTTCAAAAATATTTTTGAACACTCTGATTTTATTACTCATGATGTTGAAGGATTAAGGCCTTTTAAGAATAAATCAGATGTGATTGATAGTTTTATAAATATTTTTAACTCACTTTCTATGGAAGTTAAAATTAATATTGTAAAATCTCATCCGGATCTTGGAGATAAAATAAAAATTGCTCAGGGCCTGACTGAATTTTCTTCACAAGAACAATCTGGCGCTGGTTTGACCAATTGTAATGATGAAGAATTCAAAAAATTTCATAAACTTAATGATGAATTTAAAGAAAAGTTTAGCATACCATTTATTTTTGCCATTAGAGGAAAGACAAAAATTGAAATATTTAATGAATTTGAAAGTAGATTAAAATCAGATAATATCGAAGAAGAACTTGACAAATCTATAAATCAAGTGAAAAAAATTGCTACTTTAAGATTGAATGAAATAATCCATGAATAAATATACAGTTAAAAATTATATTAATTTAGTTAGTCCTATACTTGGTAGCAAAATATACAGTTATACTGATCAGTTTTTTGGAAATGCTTCAAGAATTTTGAGTGATAACCCGCCTATATTTAAAGAAAATGTTTATGACAAGCATGGCAAATGGATGGATGGATGGGAGACTAGGAGAAAAAGAAATAAAGGTAATGATTATTGTATTATTAAATTGGGTAAGCCAGGAAAAGTGTCAATTGTTGAAATCGATACGAGTTATTTTAATGGCAACCAACCAGAATATGCTTCATTGGATGTTTGTTTATCTAATAACAATAAATTTATTTGGAAAAACATTTTAAAAAAGAAAAAACTCAAACCTAATTCAATTCATAAATTTAAAATTCAAAAAAATTATCCAATTAATTTTGTTAAATTAAATATTTTTCCAGATGGGGGAATTGCAAGATTAAAACTACTAGGTGACTTAAGTTTAAATCTAAATAATACAAAAAAATCTTTAGATTTGGCTAGTGTTTTAAATGGTGCAAAAATAGTAGCTTGTAGTGATGAGCACTTTGGAAAAGCAGAAAATATTATAGCTCCAGGTAAATCAATTAATATGGGTAATGGTTGGGAGACGAAAAGGAGAAGAGGTAAAGGGTGTGACTGGATAATAATTAAGTTAGCAGAAACTGGAACAATAGAGAAAATTAATATTCAAACACATCATTTTAAAGGTAATTATCCAGCCAGTTTTAATATTCAAGGCTCTTTAATAAAACAAAATAAAAATACTAATAATATTGTCAACATTAGTAAAAAATGGAGTACAATAATTAATCAAACTAATTTAAAGCCACATCATGAATTGGTGATTGAAAATAAAATTAAAAAACAAAAATTTAATTTTATCAAATTAAATATTTATCCAGATGGTGGAATATCGCGTTTAAGAATTATAGGAAAAGTCTAAAAATTCTTATGAGTTATAATATCGAAGAAATTACTAAAGAGAAGTTCTCAAAATTTGGTGATTTTATTAATCCTGAAGAAGTTCAATCGACAAATATCAATTTAAGCACTACAAAAAGTTATTTTGATCTAGTAAATATAGAAATTCATGGAGAAGATAAAAGAGTTCGATTAAATTTATTTGAAGCTAAAAAAAGAAATTTTCCTTTGAAAATTGATATGCTAGAAAACCATCCATTTAGCTCTCAAGTTTTTTTCCCTCTTGGTAACAATCCTTTTATTGTTGTAGTTTGCCCCGCAAATGAAAAACCAAATTTAAATCATTTATGTATATTTAAAGTAGATAATGGTTTTGGAGTTAATTTTAAACCTAGAATTTGGCATTTTCCATTAATTTCTATAGATGATGCAAAATTCATAACTATTGATAAAAAAAATGATGAAGGTAATTTAGAAATATACAATTTTAGTAAGGATGAGGTTTTTTCAATAGATGTCTGAGAATATTTTAACAATTAAGAATATAACAAAATCTTTTCCTAAAGTAATTGCGAATAAAAATGTATCTTTCAATATTAAAAGAAATACTGTCCATGCACTTTTAGGTGAAAATGGTGCTGGTAAATCTACATTAGTCAAAATTTTATATGGATTATTAAAATCAGATGAAGGAGAAATAATATTTAACAATCACCCTTTAAAAGTTCAGTCACCATCTGAGGCTAGAAAAAATAAAATTGGAATGGTTTTTCAGCATTTTTCTTTATTTGACTCACTTACAGTTAGAGAAAATTTAATTTTGGGCATTGATCAAAATATGTCATTCTCTAACTTACAAGATAAAGTAAATGAAATTTCAGATAGATATAAGCTCCCCTTAGATCTCGATGCTCCAATAAATACTCTTTCTGCAGGACAAAAACAAAGAGTTGAAATTGTTAGAATTCTATTACAAGATCCTGAATTATTAATAATGGATGAACCAACATCTGTTTTAACTCCTCAGGAAGTTGAAAGTTTATTTGAAACACTTAATACTCTTCTAAAAGAAGGTAGAACTATTTTATATATTACTCATAAATTAGAAGAAGTTATAAATTTATGTCATGAGGTAACCATTTTAAGAAACGGAGAAGTTATAGAGTCCAGTAAACTCGAAAATGAAACTGCTGAAACTTTAGCAACAAAAATGTTGGGAAAAAAATTAACTGAAATTAAGACTGATTATTCAAAAATTACTTCTAAAATAAATTTATCTTCTAAAAATTTATCAATAGAATTTAATGATCCTTTTCTTGTTGATTTAAAAAATATTTCTTTTGATATTAAAGAAGGAGAAATTTTTGGAATAGCTGGTGTAGCAGGTAATGGACAATCTGAATTAATGAACTTGCTTACAGGAGAGGCTATTGATGGAGTAAGTGGAGAGTTAGATTTTAATAATATTGATATAAAAAACTTTTCTCCAAAAAAGCGAAGAGATATGTCCATAGCATTTGTTCCAGAAAATAGACTCGGTCATAGTGCAGTTCCTGAACTTACTTTAAGTGAAAATATTTTATTAAGTCAATTTCCTGATAGTGATTTTCAAAATAATGGAATTATCAGTTTTAAAAATATTGAAGTTCAAGCAAAAAAAGTAATTGAAAAGTTTAATGTAGTTACACCTGGCCCTGAAGCTAAGGCCTCAAGTTTATCTGGTGGTAATTTGCAAAAATTTGTTATTGGTAGAGAAATATTATCCAAACCTAAACTCTTGATTATTTCACATCCAACATGGGGAATAGATGCGGGAGCAGAACATGCTATAAGGCAATCTTTAATTGAATTAGCTAAAAACGGAACTTCAATTATTGTAATTTCACAAGACTTAGATGAACTTATTGAAATTACTCATCGTTTATCAGTTATATTTAATGGCAAATTATCTAAAAGTTATGACACAAGAGAAATTTCGATTTCTAAAATTGGATTATTAATGGGAGGACAAAAAGATGATTAGTATACTTCCTGAATTTAAAGCGCGTGGCAATCCCTCTACCTTGATGAATTTTCTTGTACCTATTATCGCTGTTATTTTAACTATTTTTACAGGTTCAGTAATCTTTGTATTGATGGGTTTTAAACCCACTTTTGCTTTATATACTTTTTTTATTTCTCCAATTTCTAACTCATACGGAATTTCTGAACTTTTAGTAAAAGCAACTCCTTTGGCTTTAATAGCTGTAGGATTAGCATTTTGTTTTAAAAATAATCTTTACAATATTGGTGCTGAGGGACAATTAACAATGGGTGCAGTTTTTGGAGGAGGAATAGGAATATTTTTTCATGATACATCTGGCGTTTGGGTTCTGCCCTTGATGATAGTCGGTGGAGCTATTGGAGGAGCTCTTTGGGGTATGATACCAGCAATACTAAAAGTAAAATTTAATACAAATGAAATTTTAACTAGTTTAATGTTAGTCTACATTGCACTATTAATTTTAGATTATCTTGTTGTTGGACCTTGGAAAGATCCTTACGGTTATAGTTTTCCTAAGACAAGATCCTTTGGTGAGTCAGGAAGAATGCCATTACTCTTTCAAGGTTTAAGAGTTCATTTTGGTATAATAATTGCTCTTGCTGCAGTTTTTGCATCTTGGTTAATTTTTTCAAAAACTATGCTAGGTTATCAACTTAAAGTTACAGGTTTTAGTCCTACAGCTTCAAAGTATGCAGGTTTTAATCAAAATAATTTAATTTATATTGCTTTTATATTTTCAGGGGCTTTTGCTGGTATTGCAGGTTTAGGAGAAGTTTCAGGTCCAATTGGTTTATTGTATAGAGACATATCTCCTAATTATGGTTTCACAGCAATAATAGTAGCCTTTCTTGGTAGACTTAATCCAATTGGA
>CACKTS010000025.1 GCA_902603095.1 uncultured Alphaproteobacteria bacterium | reverse complement strand
CCTTAGAAAGGTTGTATAATTTTTAAATAAAACTTATTTATGTATATTTTAATAGAGATAGTTTAATCTGAGATTATTAAAGTTTGCCTTAATAATGAATAAAAATATTTTCTGGATATGCTCATACCCCAAAAGTGGGAACACCTTAATACGGGCCATACTTACTGGATTATTTTTTTCAAATGAAGGAAGGGTTAAGTTTGAAGATATGAGAAATATCGGTCTTTTTGAAACAACAAGAAGATTAAATTTTATAAAGTCAATAAATGAAAATGATTTCTATAATTTAGGTGATCTAGCAACTCTCTCTAAGTATTGGCAAAAAATTCAAACAAGCCAAGAGTTAAAAATTGAAAAAGGCTTTTGTTTTCTTAAAACACACTCATGCTTAGTATCTATAAAAAATAATCTGTTTACTTCTGAAAATATTACTAAGGGATATATATATGTTGTTCGAGATCCAAGAGACTTATGCATTTCTTGGGCTTATCACTCAAATTATAGTATTGATCAATCTATTGATTTTCTATGCAACCCACTTTCAGTATTGAAGTGGATAAACAAGAGTGAATATAGTATTATTCCAAAAAATATATTTCCTCTACAATTTATTTCTTCATGGGATGAGCATATAAAGTCGTGGACTCAGAATGATTTGAGAGTCCCAAAGTTAATAATTAAATATGAAGATTTAATCATAAATAAAAAAATAATTATAAAAAAAATAGTAGATTTTTTTTATAAGAATTTTGAGGTAAAAATCAAAAATACTGACATTAAACTAGAAAATATTCTTAAAACAACAAGTTTTAATTATATGAAAAATATGGAAAATAAAAATAGTTTTGATGAAGCAATGCCGTGGAGTAATTTTTTTAGAAAAGGAGACAAGCAACAATGGAAGGGTATTTTAAATAAAGAACAGCAGTCAAAAATTAGAGATAGTTTTGAAGAATATATGATTAAGTTTGATTATTTGTAGTTTTTTATTTTTGGAGCGGGCGAAGGGATTCGAACCCTCGACTTCAACCTTGGCAAGGTTGCGCTCTACCCCTGAGCTACGCCCGCAATAGATTTTTGTAGTACCATGATATATTAAGAAAGTATAATAAAAAATATTGAAGCAATGTTAAGTTTAAAAAATTTTATTAATATTTTAAAAGACAAAAAATATGAATTTGAAGTACATGAGCATGAGCCACTTTTTACAGTAGAAGAATCTAATCAACTAAGAGGAAAAATTAAAGGCTCTCATAGTAAAAATTTGTTCTTAAAAAATAAAAAAAATAATTTTTTTTTATTGTCATGCGAAGAGTTTGAAGAAATTAACTTAAAAAAAATTTCTAAGTCCTTGGGGTTTGGCAATATTTCATTTGCAAAAGAAAAATATCTTTTTAATATTTTAGGAATTAAACCTGGATCTGTATCACCTTTTGCCCTTTTAAATGATACAAATAATGTTGTTAGTTTTTATTTAGAAAAAAAACTTCATGATAGTGAGTTCTTAAACTTTCATCCGCTTATTAATACTGTAACAATAACTATTGCCACTAATAATTTTATTAAATTTATGATTGAAAATAAAAAAAAAATACATATTTTTTCTTCTACAGAGGGTATAGTTTTAAAAACATATGACTAATAGTAATATAATTGATGTCAGCGAAAATGATTTTGAAAGAGAAGTTTTAGAACAGAGTGCTAACAAACTTGTAATCGTAGACTTTTGGGCCCCTTGGTGTGGTCCTTGTAAACAACTAACCCCAATATTAGAAAAGGTTATTTCTGAATCGCCTGAAAAAATTACACTTGCCAAAATAAATATTGATGAAAATCAACAAATAGCTGCTCAGCTTAGAATTCAATCAATACCTGCGGTATTTGCATTTAAAGATAAGCAATTAGTTGATGCCTTTCAGGGTGTAATCCCTGAAACTGATATAGTTAAATTTCTCGAAAAAGCACTTGGTGAAAAATTAAACAATAATTTTAATGATTTTTATGAAGAAATAGAGACGCTTATATCAAATAAAAATTATACTCATGCAATAAATAAACTAGAAGAGTTTATTTCCAATAATTCAAAAGAAGTTAAGGCTATATGTTTTTATGCTGAATCATTAATTGGAATAGGTAAAACCAAACAAGTTGAAGATTTATTAGAATCATTAGATGATGAGTTATTAAAAAATGAAAGTATTAAAAATATTTATAAACGATTAAAACTAATTGCAAGTAAAAATGAAGGGCCTTCAATTGATGAGCTTGAAAAACAACTTTCTAAATCGCCCAATGATTTAGAAATAGTTTTTAAAATTGTTGATACTCATTTTGCTAATAATAATTTTGATAATGCTTTCGAAATTTTATTAAAATATTTTCCAAAAAATAAAGAAAAGGTTAAATCGAAAATCCTTAATTTTTTTGATGTTTTAGGCATCAAACATGAATCTGTAATCTTATATAGAAAAAAACTTTCTAGTATGATGTTTTCTTAAAAATGAAATTTCCTATTTTCCCATTAAATGGAGCCATATTGTTTCCTGGCACAAACCTGCCTTTAAATATTTTTGAAAAAAGGTACATAGAGATGGTAGACTATGCTCTTTCAAACAACCGGCTTATAGGTATGATACAAAAAAAAGAAAATAATGATTTTTTTGACATTGGTTGCCTTGGAAAGATTACAAGTTTTTCAGAAACAGGGGATGGTAGGTATCAAATTAATTTAGAGGGGTTGAATCGCTTTTTGTTAAAAAAAGTTGTTAAATCAGAGAATAGCTTCATTATTATTGATGCTGAAGTTCTTAAATCAAATGAAGAAATCAAGGAAAAAAATAATTTAAATGAAAAACTTTTACTTAATTTTAAAAAATTTCTAAAAATAAAAAATATTAATTTTAATTTTTCTGAGTTTGAAAACTTAGATGCCTCAAGTCTAGCAAAAATTATTTGTATTATTTCTCCTCTAGATCATCTTATAAAGCAAATGCTTCTAGAGTTTGACAGTGATTATGAGCTTTGTAAGAATCTTCTTTCAGTATTAGAAATTGAAATGAAAAATAATGAAAATAATCTAAAAATCAACTAAACCCCCATGGCAAACTTCGTTATTCTGTCTTTTATGGAAATATTATTTTCTATAATCTGAAAACCAATATTGCTTAACATTTTATTAGAAAAGTTATTATTTATAAAATGAGCATTAAGTTTGTCTGTAATTTGTAAGAGCTGAAAAGAATCTTTATAGCTCAAGTTATTATAATTTTTGCAAAAATTTTCGTCACCAATATCAAGCTCACTTGTTTTACACAAATTCATGACATGTTTAACATCTTTAATACCTAAATTCCATCCTTGACCTGCAATAGGATGGATTGAGTGCGCTGAATCACCAATATAAATTAATCGTTTATTAAAAAATTTTTCATTTATGTGAGCTGATAAAGGGAAAGACTGTTTGGAATTAATTCTTTTTACTTTCCCAATAATTTCTCCAACCTTTTCTTCAATTATATTTGCAATAAATTTGTTATCACTGCATAATAAATTTTTTACAAAACTTTCTTTGTTAGACCAAATGATTGAGCTTTGATAAAAATTATTTTTAGATAACATTGGCAGTAATGCAAAGGGACCCGTTTTATTAAATATTTCATATGCTGTTCCATTTAATGATTTCTCATGAAATAAATTTAAAACTAACGCCATCTCAGGGTATTTTTTTTTATAGATTTTAGTGCCAATAATATTTCTAACTGTGCTATTTTTACCATCTGCAGCAATAGTTAGTTTTGCATTTATTACTTTATCTTTTAAATAAACCTGTGAAAAATCATAAGAAGGAACAATATTTTTTACCTCTGAGTTGAAATAGGTTTTCACTTTTTGATTTTTACTTATTTTGTTTCTTAGAATTTTACTAAATATTGTATTTTTAATCACATATCCTAGTAGTTGATTTTTATTAGAATTTTCAAAATAAATTTTATTTGATGGACGCCTATTAAAAACTTTTATATTTTTTATTGGCTCAGAATATTTATTAAGGTCTTTCCATAAGGATAAATTTTCTAAAAATTGTTTTGAGCCCTCAGAAACAGCTACGGTTCTTATGTCTTTAGTCATATTTTCAGAATTATGAAAATTTTTCTTGTCCACAACCGCAACTTTAAAATCTAAAGATGCCAAACAATGTGCGGCGACGAGGCCCACAAGTCCAGATCCAATAATAACCACATCGGTGTGTATTTGTTTCATAATTTCCTTCGAATTACCTTATTCTATATGTATTACAAATTATATTATTATTTATGTTTAACTATGGCAGTTTCAAATTATTTGTAATTAAGTTTTTTTCTGGAATTATCCTTATTTTGTTTTCCATTATCCTTATATTAAGCCTGATAACTTATAATGATGCGGACCCAGGTATTGGTAAATTTAATAGTAAGGCCGAAATAAATAATTTTTTTGGTTTTGCTGGGGCTATAATTTCAAGCTTCTTTTTCCTGATATTGGGGGCGTCATCTTTTGTTCTTGTTTTCTTTATATTTTATTTAGGTTCTGTATTGGCTTTGGGGGTCAAAATTAAATTTCTTTTAATTAAATTTTTACTTATTCTCTTGTCTGTACCGTCTATAAACACTTCAATACTGTTATTAGACATTAAGATATTTCACACCGGTTTACTATCTGACTTAATTTTAGATCTTTTAATTTATTATTTTCCTGCAGTTCTAACAACTACTTTTTATAGAATAACACTTGGTTTCTTTTTAGTTATAATTTCAATTTACTTTTTAATAAATAGTTTTTCACTAAAAATTAATTTATTAAAAAATATTTATAATAAATTCTTCAAGGCTTTTTTTATTTTAATTTTTAAACCCTTTAATTTTATTTATTACTTTATAAGTCAAAGAACAGGGCAGGGGATAAAAAATATAAAAATTAAGAGTGAGCCGACGATAAACAAAAACAAAAGAGTTTTTTATAGTTCAAACAATGAAATTACCAAAAACGATCAAGTAAAAAAAGATGGAAATGAATTTGTATTTGATCTTCCAAGCAATGAATATTTGGTTAAATCTAAAACAAAAAACTCTTACAAAAAAGAGGTTGAAAACTTAAACAAAATTAATTCTGAAAAACTAGAAAAGGTTTTAGGTGAATACGGAGTTGATGGAAAAATTACAGGCTTTAAAACTGGTCCAATAGTTACTCTATATGAATTTATTCCGAACGCAGGAATAAAGGCGAGTAAGGTAATAGGTTTGTCGGATGATATTGCTAGAGCAATGTCTTCTGTGTCTGCAAGAATTTCTTCTCAGCCTGGAAAAACGAGTCTTGGAATTGAGATACCTAATAGCAAAAGAGAAAATGTTATGTTTGGAGATTTGGTTGACAACTCAAGATTTGAGGAAAGTGAAAAATCTCTCACTTTAGCACTTGGAAAAAACATCTCAGGTCAAGAAGTCTATGCTGATCTAGAAAAAATGCCACATCTTTTAATTGCTGGAACAACTGGCTCGGGAAAGTCTGTTGGAATAAATACTATAATTATGAGCCTTCTATATAGATTTAAGCCTGATGAGTGTAAATTAATTCTTATTGATCCAAAAATGTTAGAATTAAGTATTTATGAAGATATACCACATCTTTTAACACCTGTTGTAACAAACCCTAATAAGGCTGTTTTTGCTCTTAAGTGGGTTGTTAAAGAAATGGAGAACAGATATAAATTAATGAGCTCTTTAAATGTAAAAAACATTAACTCTTATAATGAAAAATCTAGAAGAATTTTTTCAAGCGGGAAAAAGCTTTATAGAAAAGTGCAAACAGGCATTGATAATGAAACTAGACAGCCAATATTTGAGAAAAGAGAAATACCTCTTGAAAAAATGCCGTTTATAGTTGTTGTAATTGATGAAATGGCTGATCTAATGATGGTTGCTGGAAAAGAAGTAGAAAATTTAGTACAGAGATTAGCACAGATGGCTAGGGCTTCAGGAATACACCTTGTTACTGCAACACAAAGACCTAGTGTAGATGTAATAACAGGTACTATTAAGGCAAACTTTCCTAGTCGTATAAGTTATAAAGTAGCAAGTAAATTTGATAGTCGAACAATATTAAACGAAATGGGAGCAGAACAACTTCTAGGAAGTGGGGATATGTTGTATCTTGATAATGGTGCCAATTTAAAAAGATTACACGGGGGTTTTATTTCTGAAAATGAAATAGAAAAAGTTGTTAATTTTATAAAAGGTCAAGCAACCTTCGATCAAAATAATGAAATAAAAATTGATGAAAGTTCAGCTGAAAGCTCAATGGCTTTTAAGTTCGACGATGGAGAAGTTGACTCGTTGTATTCAAAAGCTGTTAATTTAGTAGTTGATCAACAAAGAGTTTCAACAAGCTATATTCAAAGATACCTTCAAATTGGATATAACAGGGCCGCTAGAATTGTTGAAAAAATGGAGGAAGATGGAATAATATCGGAGGCAAATAATGCAGGTAAAAGGCAGGTACTTAGAAAAAATTAAATTTTATTTAGTTGTTTTATTTTGTATTTTAATTTTTAAAAATATTTCTGCACAAAATATTACAAATGAATTAAACAAATATAATAATGAATTAAAAAATTCATCGATATCTTTTATACAGTCCGATGGTGAAACTGTAGAGGAAGGTAAAATTTATATTGGGCAAGAAAGAATAAGGGTGGATTATTTTGTCCCCAATAAGATTTCAATTATTTTATCTAAAAATAAAGGAGTTTATTTAAACCATGGCCTAAAAGAAGCTCAATACTTTAAAACAGGGAGGAGTTTCGTTAAGTTTTTTTTTGAAATATTTTCTGAAACTAATTTTTTTAAAACTGCTGATTTAATCGAAATACAAAATAGCATAAACATATCTAAAGAAGTAGTTTTAGATGACAAAACATATAGCATAAAAGTTATTTACGAAAACAATCCAATAAAAATTAGAAAAATATATATAGAAGGAAATGAAGAAGGATACGAAATGGGCTTCTTTGAGTTTAACAAAAGCGAGGGGTACAATAAATCCTTTTATTCACTGGTAAACCCCTATTTAGGCGGTTAACTTGATAAGAAAAATTGATCGCCCTTTGAAAAAATTTGTGTCTTGCTTTCGATTTGTAAAAATTTCTTTCTAATTCTGGTTAGATGACTTTCAATGGTTTTGGTTTCTATATTTTTTTTTAATCCCAATATATTTTCTAAAAAATATTCTCTAGATATTGATTTATTTTTTATTAATTCCAAAATAATAAGCCTTTCTAAATTAGTAACAAAACAAAATTTTTCATTATTTATGTTTCTAATAGTTTCGCCAAACAATTTGATATCATTAAAGTTTTCAATGTTATTTTTAAAATAATTTTTTACTAAATATAATAGTTTATTTGCATGAATGGGGGCTTGAACAAAATGAATATTGTGGTTTTGATATTTCTCAAATTCATTCGTTTTTTTCAAATAAAAAACTAAAAAGCTATTTTTATTTAAATAACTTGTTATTTCTTCTTTAAAATCTTCTTTTATAAAAACAAGTATGTTCTTATTTTTCACATAACTATTGTTTATTTTAGAGTCTGAAATCATATCCACTTCAAAATCTGTTAAAAGATCTTTAACTATTTGCTCATTTACAAGACCTGGCCAAATAAATAATTTTTTCAATTTCTTTTTCCAAAAAGTATTGTTCCCAATCTTATATAGGCTGGGTTAAATTCAAGTGCCTGTTCATAATCTGAGCTCATTCCAATACTCAATTTGTCAATTTTAACCTCTTTACTAATTTCTTTAAGAATATTGAAGTGCTTTTTTGGGCTTTCATTAATTGGAGGTATGCACATTAAGCCCTCAATATTTCGCACTTTA
Organism: uncultured Alphaproteobacteria bacterium; assembly: GCA_902603095.1. Classification (GTDB taxonomy): domain Bacteria; phylum Pseudomonadota; class Alphaproteobacteria; order HIMB59; genus CACPNW01. Next base: position 8,575 of record CACKTS010000025.1, on the reverse strand, counting down.
TAAAAATCACATAAATTGTAAAAACTTTTAACGTCTTCAGGAAAAACACCGCTTTTTGTTTTTTCTTTACCTGTGTTAACCTGAATATAGAATGATTTGTTTTTAATTTTTTCTGGATATTTGGAAAATTCTTTTAAAAGTTTTTCTCTGTCAAGAGTATGAAATACATTAAAAAGCTTAAGGGCTTCTTTAACCTTGTTAGTTTGTAAGGGCCCCGTTAAGTGCAGTTCAATATTATTGTTTTCATTCAATATTTCTTGGAATTTTGATTTTGCTTCTTGGACCCTATTTTCACCAAAAATTGAAACTCCATGAAAAATAGCTGTTTTTATATCGTTCAACGACTGGTTTTTCGATATAGCAATTATTTTTGTGTTTTTTGATTTTTTTGTTAATAAATCATTGATATATATGTATTTTTTATTATTAAACATATGTTATTGTTGTATATTTACAACAGTTGGTTAAAAAATATATGTTTTTTTAAGCTTTTTTTGTACTTTTTTCAAATTTTAAATAAATGTCCTTAATTATGAAGGATAAACCTTCATAAATTAATGAATATTCATTAACTCAAAAGGAGTGATTATGAAAAAAGAACTATTGATGGCTTCTGCTCTTGTTTCTACGCTTGGAGCTGCTTCAGTCGCTGAAGCGGTAACAGCAACAATGGGTGGTAGCTTAAAAATTGGTCAAGAGTTTGAAAGCCCAGAATCTGGTTCAGATACTAATAATAATAAAAGCTTATCAAACTTTTCAGTTTCTCTAAGTGAAACTACTGACGGTGGTACTACTGTATCTTCAAGCTTTATGCTTACAAACGAAGGTTCAAGTGCTCCAGATGATGACAACGCTATTAAACTTACTTTCTCTGACGGTTCTGCTCTAGAACTTTTAAATGCAGGTAACTCTGCAGGTACTCACGCTGTTTCAGTGCCGGGTGCTTCAGGTGAGCAAGGTATTGCTGTAACTACATCTAACGGTGCGCCTACTGGTACATCTTTTGGTGCAGGTGCTACTGCATTAGGTGTTGAGTGGCATTCAGCTGCTGACTTTATGGCTGATGGTCTTAAAGTTTCTGCTTCTTACAGTGGAAGTAGTGGGGCTGCTGCAACAGGCACTCAAGCTATGGACTCTTCATGGGGTGTTGGTGCAACTTATGTAACTACTGCTGGTGACTCAACAGTTACTATTGGTGGTGGTATTGCATCTTCAGAAACTAGATATTCTGGAACTGCGCCTACTGCTGACAGAAATGGTTTCAACATTGGTATTTCAGCTGTAACTGGAGACTTAACAGTTGGTGTTGGTTACGGTGATGGTGATACTTTTGATGACCAAGGTAATGCAACTACTAATACTGCTAACACTTCAAGTGTTCAGGTTGATGGTAGTGTTATGAAAGCTGGTGTTAAATACGTAAGTGGTGACATCACAATGGCTATTGGAGCAACTGCTGGTGAAGCAAAAGACTCAAGCACAATGGGTACTGCTGGTACTTCGGACGATGCATATGACTCAGTTGGAGCAAGCTTAACTTATGCTGTAGCTTCAGGTGTATCTGCCGTACTAGGCTATACTACTGTTGATGTACAAGATGAGGGCGCATCAGATACTTCTGGTGGTTCTGCTTGGTACGTTGGCGCTACTATGTCATTTTAATTTTAGACTATAATTAGTCTTATTATAACGGCACTTTTTTAAGTGCCGTTTTTTTATGTTTTACTTTTTATATTCAATATAATATCTATTCAAAATGTTAAAAGTTTATAAACTATTTGTGCTTCTGTTTCTTTTTGTTATCTTTGGTTGTAATTCTAACTTAACCAAAGAAGAAAAAAAAGCTTTGTGGGATAAGGCCCAAACTGAAGGAGAAATTGTTCGTAGATCTGGAACCCCTTACAATATAGATACTCATAGAGAACTGGCTCTAGCTGATGCAGAAAATAGATTGATTAGTGGTGGTGGTCTTTTTGGCAAAGATAGCCCTTTAATTTTTGGTGATAAAAAAGAAAAAGAGGAAAATCAAATTGGTTTTTCTTCTTTTGGAATGCCTGTTAATCAGTTTTTGTGGAAAGCATCAATAGAAACAATTAGTTTTATGCCCTTGTCTTCTGTTGATCCTATGTCAGGAACCATCATAACAGACTGGTATACTTCTGAACCAAATATAAACGAGAGATGTAAGCTTAATGTTTTTGTTAATGGCCAAGAACTTAAGGCAGGTAATTTAAAAGTCTTATCTTTCTGTCAAGATTATAATGGCGGCAAATGGGTTAATAAATCTTCAGATTCTTCAATTAATAATAAATTAGAAAATGCAATTCTAAATAAAGCTAAAAAAATTAGACTAAGCTCTGGTTAAATTAGAGTGTCACAAAGATACAATCATAAAATTGCTGAAAAAAAATGGCAAAAAGAGTGGGTAGACAAAGATATATTCAGTTCCAAAAAAAATAAAAATAAAAAAAAATATTATGTATTAGAAATGTTTCCATACCCCTCAGGAAAAATTCATATGGGCCATGTTAGAAACTATACTTTGGGGGATGTTGTTGCAAGGTATAAAAAAATGAGAGGATTTAATGTAATGCACCCGATGGGTTGGGATGCATTTGGTTTGCCCGCCGAAAACGCTGCAATGGTTGAGAAAAAAAGTCCAGAAGAATGGACATACAAAAACATTGATACAATGAAGGGTCAGTTAAAAAGTATGGGATTTTCTTTTGATTGGAAAAAAGAATTAGCCACATGTCATCCCGAATATTATAAGCACGAGCAAGAGTTTTTTATAGAAATGTATAAAAATGGGCTGGCTTATAAAAAAGAATCTGAGGTTAATTGGGACCCTATAGACAAAACTGTTTTGGCTAACGAACAAGTAATTGATGGGCGTGGATGGAGGTCGGGTGCTTTGGTTGAAAAAAAATTCTTGTCACAGTGGTTTTTAAAAACAAGCAAATATTCCGAGGAACTATTAAAAGACTTAGATAGTTTGTATGAGTGGCCAGAAAAAGTTAAAGTAATGCAAAAAAACTGGATTGGAAAATCAGTCGGTGCAGAAATAAGGTTTGAAATAAATACAGACGGGCTTAAAGAAAATAAAATTACAGTTTATACAACTAGGCCCGACACAATTTATGGGGCTACTTTTATTGCAATTTCTCCTCAACATCCTTTGTGTAAAATTTTATCTAAAAAAGAAAAAAAAATACAAAATTTCTTAGATGATTGCAAAAAATCAAACCCCGATAAAGAAAAGTTGGGTTTTAATACAAATATAAAAGTCAATCATCCTTTAACAAAAAAACAATTACCTGTTTATATCGCTAATTTTGTTTTAATGGATTATGGACTGGGAGCAATATTTGGGTGTCCAGCTCACGACCAAAGAGATCTTGATTTTGCAAATAAATTTAATCTAGATGTAATAACTGTAGTTAAAGATAAAAAAAATTTTAAAGAAATTACAAATGAAGCTTTTACTGGTGAGGGAACAATTGTTAACTCTGATTTTTTAAATGGTCTTGATATTGAAAGTGCAAAAATTAAAATTGTAGAATATTTAGAGGAAAAAGGTTTAGGAAATCAAAAAACTAATTATAAACTAAGAGATTGGGGGGTTTCTAGACAAAGATATTGGGGCTGCCCTATACCAATCTTGTATAGAGAAGATGGGGCGGTTTTGCCTGTTCAAAAAAAAGACCTTCCTATAATGTTGCCTAAAAATGAAAGTAAAAACAGATATTTTGAATCTCTAAAAGATTTAAAAAATTGGAAAACAACCGTTTGCCCCGAAACTGGTATGGTTGCAGTAAGAGAAACAGATACTTTTGATACTTTTTTTGAGTCTTCTTGGTATTTTTTGAGATTTTGTAATCCAAGGTTAGATAAGGCATTAGACTTTGATGACATTAAGTACTGGCTACCTGTAGATCAATACATAGGTGGAATTGAGCATGCAATTTTACATTTGCTTTATTCACGGTTTTTTACAAAAGCTTTGAGAGACTTAAATTATATAAAATTAGATGAGCCATTTAAAGGGTTGTTTACTCAGGGAATGGTAACTCACAAAACATTCAAAAATAGTAAAAATGAATGGATTGAGCCTAACGATGTTTTTTCTAAAAACGATAAACTTTTTGATTTAAATGGGAATGTTGTTTCTTCTGGAAGTATTGAAAAAATGAGTAAGTCAAAAAAAAATGTAATTGACCCAACTCAAATTATAGATGTTTATGGAGCCGATACAGCAAGATGGTTTATGTTGTCTGACAGCCCGCCTGAAAGGGATCTTGAGTGGACAGAGACAGGGGTGGCTTCCTCTTACAAGTTTATAAATAAAATATGGGAACTTAGTGAACAGCTAAATGAATATAAGCCATCTGGTGGTTTAGAAAAAAATTCTTATATGGACGATTTTGATAAAATTATTAATGAGGTTTCTTCAAATATAGAGAGTTTTCACTTTAATAAATCTGTTGCAAAAGTTTATGAATATGTAAATCTGCTTTCAACACTTGTATCAAAAAAACAAATTGAAAAAAATGAGCTGGGGTCTGTAATAAAAAAATTATCTATTATTATTCACCCATTTATTCCGCATATTAGCGAAGAAATTTGGCTTAATGTTGGTGGTGATGGCCTTTGTGCAATGGCTAATTGGCCTGAAACAAAAACAAGTTTTGAGAAAAAAAGTTTTAAAATGCCAATTCAAATAAATGGTAAAACAAGATCTTTGATTGAAGTTAGTATAGAAGAAGAAAAAGAAGGTATTATAAAGAGAGCCATGGCCGATCCTAAAATTAAAAAATACATAGAAAACAAAAAGGTTGTGAAAACAATTTATGTAAAAAACAAAATAGTAAGCTTGGTTACTAAATGATTAAAACCCTATTCTTATTTTCTTTATTAATTTTCTCAACATCATGTGCTGACATAGAATTTGTTCTGAGTGACAACGAAGACAAAAACTTTTTAAAAAATAATTCTTCAATAACCGTAAGTGGTAAAAAATACGAAAACTTTAGCCAGGAACTTTTTGCACGGTTTGGGAACAATAAGAATGGTAAATATATTATACAAGCCGCTTTCTATGAAAAAAAAGAAAATATTGCTGTAAAAAAAAACCAGGTTGCAGAAAAAATAGATTATGAGTTAATGGCTGTTTATACAATATATTTAAAGGGTGTTGGATGCGATGTTTTTAGCAAAACAGTAGTAACAAAGTTTTCTTTTACACCCAAATCATCTGGTTATAATTTTGGAACAGATAGGTCTTTGGAGAAGCTTTACAAAACTAGTATTAAAAATAATATAAAAACATTCGTTGATGCTGTTCCAAATAACAAAAAATTGAGTTGTGTTTAATGAAAATTAAACCAGAGATTTTTTTATTAAATAATAATCATATTGATTACGAAAAAATACTTGTTTGTGGCACAGATGAGGCGTTTATTAGTTTTGTATCAGAACACATAATTGATTATTTTATTAAAAAAAATTACTTTGTAGAAAGGTCTGGCAACAAAAAGGATGGGTTAATTGGGGATTTGTTTTCAGACAAAAAAATTTTATATGTATTAAATGATTATTCAGAAAAAAATTTTCTACATTAATTTTTGGAGAAAAAATTACTGAATATGAAAAAATTATAAAACAACATATTTTATTCTATTTTATAAACCAATCCAGAACCCAGTTTAATATCACAAGAAGCATACTGTTGTTTAATACTTATAAGAGGAAATTAATTTATCCAATAAATTGGAGATTCACAAAAATTTTTGAAAATAATAACATTCCAGTTAACAGTTTTTTATCTTCATTTTACTGGTATTTCGCAATTAGCATTTTTTATTTGATAGGAATAAAGAAGATTTTGAAAATTATTATAGATCTTTTCATATCCAATAAAGCTTTTTTAAAACATAGTATTTATTTTGATAAATTACCACAAGAGGCTCTTAATTTGGATGATCAGTATCAAGATAATGAAAATTATTTTACTTTTATCATTAATTACTACAAAAAAAATAATTTGCTTCTAAAAAGAATTAATCATTCAATAAATGACTCAAATAATTTTTATTATAATAATATTTTTTTTGGATTTGAAAAAAAATTTAATTCAAAATTAAATTCTTTAGAAAAACTAGACTACTTATTCTGGTCTATAAAAGCAATTTTTTTATCTCTGTTTGATCTGTTAAGAGGAAGATGGTGGCATGCATTATTACTAAGTGAAGCAGCGGAAAGGTATTTTGTTTCAAAGCTAAAATTTAATAATTTGCATGATATGTATTTATTTAGTCAATCGGGCAGTTTAATTATTCGTCCAATGTGGACTTATGAGGCAGAAAGTAAAGGATCAAAAATTGTTTTTTATTTTTATTCATTAAATTATACTCAAATTACAAAACAAAAACACAGACCGCTAGGTATTTTCATTTCAAGCTGGAGCAATTATATTGTATGGAATAAATTTCATGAAAATCATTTAAAACATTATTGTGGAATTAATTTTAAGGTTCTTTATTCATTTCCAACATTTTTTGATACAGGACTAAAAGAATTTAATCCTCCAAAAGAAAATTTTGTTACAATTTTTGATATTCCGCCCAGTAGACCAGCACGTGAAAAATCTACATTGATTGGGACTAATTTATTTAATACTCATAATTGCATTAAGTTTTTAGAGGCGATAATAGATATGTCTCTGAAATATAATGTTAAAGTTATATTAAAAGTAAAAAGATTACACTCAGTTATTGATAGAAAATATTTGGTTTATTTAAATAATCAAATAAATAATAATAAAATCTACCTTCTTAATGATGATATATCTACAATTTCATTAATCAAAAAATCAAAATTAATAATTTCTTATCCGATTACTTCCACAAACCATTTAGCCTCATATTTCAATGTTAAAAATTATTACTATAGTCCCATAAAAGATACTATAGATGAAAATTTATTATTTAATTCTAAAATTATTTATAACGAAAAAAATCTTGATAAAATTTTTTTAGATAATTTTTAAATATTTTATTTTATCAAGAAAACTTATGTAATATTTTTTAGATTTCATCTGCTTTGAGAAAACTAAAAAATTTCCCAAAATTAATTTTACCTGCGTGTGACTCTCCTAATACTTTTGCATGTAAAAGAAAAAGATTTGATTTAACTTCGGATTTATAATTTTTTGAAAATCTTATTTCTAAATTATTTTTTTTTAACTTAATACTGTAGCTAGGATTTGTATATACAAAAGATTTAATATTATTATTCTTAAAAATAAGAAACAAATCTTTCTTTGCTGAATTTATTAATTTATCATAATTTAAAATTTTAACCATATGACCCCCGAAATCAACCCTTTTCTTATAACTAGAAAATTCTAAATCATTAATATTTTCGTTAAGCCTATGATCATCACCAATATCTATAATTACATTTTTTTTAAAAAGTTTATTAAATAATAATTTGGTTAATTTAAAATATTTACCTTCAATTAATCCATATTCATAAACATGATTATCTTTAAATATTATATATCCAATTCTAATATTATCAGACTTTATTAATTGTATGTTAATTTTGTATAAATTAAGAAATTTTATTAAATATTTCCACTTTGAAGTAGATCTGTAAAAAAAAAACAAATTTTTTTTATAGTTTTTTAAATAACATCGTTGAATAAAGTTTATGTCATTTTGACCTATCTTAGTAATTTTTAATTTATTAACATTTGTGTTTTCATCATCTAAATTTAAAATTTTTTTTTCGTATGATGAAATGCCAATAAATCCGTATTTTGAGTACAGTTTATCAACTTTTTTTCTTGCAATTAAATAGATAAAATCAAACCCTCTTTCTTTTAAAGTCTCAATACATCCAGTCATTAAAATATTTAGCAATCCTTTTTTTCTGTAATTTTTTTTAATACAAATATGAGACAGCCCACAAATTTTTAGTTTGTCTCTACCTCTTAATACTATACGTTCAACAACCCTAATTAAGCCCAGAACCATATCTTTTTGTTTTATTATATAAATTGAATCAGGCTTTAAATTATCAACATCATTCCAGAAAATATTTTGTAAAGCTTTTACATTTCTAAAATTTTCAAATGCTAAATTTTTTGCTTGTAGTATTTCAGATTTATTTTTGCAAAACCCTATATAATCAATCATTTTTTATAATGTCTTTGATTTTTTCTAGAAAATTTATTGGTATTTGGTGATGAACTGGAATGGGATAAATCTTTTCTAAACTATTTTCAACATTAATATTAAATTTTTCAATATGCCTATAGCCTGAAATAAGGCCCGCTTTAAATAATAATTTAGATTTTTTTTCAGAAACATACAAAGGTACACAGCATGGAAGCCTCTTACTATTATATTTTAGCCAACTTGGCAGAACATCTTTAAACATAGATAATCTCTGCTCTCTTTGTTTTTTTAAGTGATCAATATTTTTAACATAAAACATTATTTGACTATTAGCCCATCTTGGGACTCTAGTACATAAGAGCTCAAGTTTCTCAGTAACTATCTCTAATTTT
>CACKTS010000024.1 GCA_902603095.1 uncultured Alphaproteobacteria bacterium | reverse complement strand
CATTCCAAAATTATTTTTTACTTCTAAGGCTACATGTGCATAGGGATTACGACCTTTGGGATGATTGGGATGATCACGAAGCTTACCTACCAATTCATCACCTGTTGCTTGGATAAGTTTCCAAAGTTTAGTTGCGTTTTCTTTATTCAACTTTATTTAGCTAAAGCACCCATTGGATCCCATGGAGCAAGAGTTATAGGATCTATATCGAGATATTTTAGTAACTTTTTGCTTAAGTATTTTTTATCTACAACAACTTCATATGTATATTCGTCAAACCAATCATCAGTCATCATCATATACCCCTTGTTCCCGCTTTTAGTGCCCCAACTGTTTTCAATTTTCCATTTAGCTGATTTTCTGTTTTTAACATCTACTCCTGTTAACAACATGGCATGTGTCATTTCACTATCTCCATATTCTAGTCTGGTTTGTTTATTCATTTTAAAAGAAGTTTGAAAGACATTTTCGTAATCAAAGATACCCATATCAAGAACACCCATATCTCTACTAAATCTCTTACCAACATCACATCCAAACCAAACAGCTTCATTATTTTTAATTGATTGCATAGCTGATTTTTTTAATTCAGCTATCTCTACATTTAAATATTTTATATCTTGTCCCTCAACAACATTACCTAAATATTTAACAGTATAAGTTGTGTTAAATTTTTTATTACTCATTGGCGCATGAATTAGGCAAACTTTATCTTTGATGTTGATATCTGCATATTTTTTACAGAAATCTTTAGGTGTCATATCTGAAATTGATATGTATTTATTATCTTTATCTCTTGTAGACCAGTTAACTACTTCTGGAGGCTGTCCAAGAAACATAGCTAATAAATTATAAATAGTTTCCATCATATCTTTCTTTAACGTTGCTGATTGTTTTGCAGGTTTTTTTCTGAGAATGGATGCAAACTCTCTTAGCTTATGAGTAAGTATATAATTCATCGCCATTGATTTACTGCTATGATTTGTCTCTGGCATAACATCTTTTGGAACAGCGCCGTATTTATCTATAAGATTGACAAACATATCCCACTGTCCACCATCTTGCACTGGTGCTTTGACAAGATGCATAATTAATCTACTTTCGTAGTCTTCATCTCTTGTTTTAATAATATTTTCTAAAAAATAATTTGCTTTTTCTAACTTATCCCAAAACATAAAATAGTTTTGAGAAAATTCAAAATTTGTTAAACCTAGCTGTTTGACAACTTCAAGACGCATTAAATTTAATCCCGCAAAACCCCAACATCTTCCAGATGCCATTTGATTTGTGGCTGGTAGCTCTTTCTCAATTAAATGTGAAAAATGATGATTAATTTGACTAAAATTTACCCAATTAAGTGCAACAGTATTTAAGTCATTTTTTATTAATGCATTTCTCGATGCAATATTTTTATTATTTTTAAGAAATTTATTTTTGAATTTTTTAACGTCATTAAGAGATATATATTTAGGCATGATATATATTTAAGACTATTTTAGCTTAAATCAAATTGATTCTATTTTTTCTTTTTTTTTAAACCTATTTTTTGCTTCCTATCATCAATTAATTTGACTGCATCTTCTAATGTTAAGCTATCAATTGTTTGATCGCCCAGAAGAGAAGCATTAATTTTTCCACATTTTACATAAGGCCCATACTTACCATCATGGGCAGTTATATTTTTTTTTATCTGTTGGATGTTCACCAAAACTTTTTAATGTTGCATTACCTCTTTGAGTAGGTTTTGCAATTAATTCTAGAGCTCTTTCTAATTCTATATCAAGAATATTATCAGTTTTTTCTAAAGCTTTATATTTTTTATCATGAAGAATGTATGGTCCGTACATCCCAATTCCAGCACTAACAGTTTTATTATTTTCAGGATTAAAGCCAAGCTTCCTTGGTAATCCTAATAATTGTATGGCTGTATTCAAGCCTATCTCATCAGGTTCAAAATTTTTGGGAATTGATACTCTTTTTGGTTTTTTTTCGGGCGTTCCTTCACCAACTTGCATATAAAATCCATAAGGGCCTTTTCTAAGCGTAATCATTTCGTTTGTTTCCGGATAAATACCAATCTCTTTTGGTCCACTTAATGATTTACCGTCTTTGTCATTTAACTGGTTGAACTGAACAGTGTATTTGCAATCAGGATAATTTGAACAACCGATAAACCCACCAAACTTTCCAACTTTAATTCCTAATCTTCCGTTCTCACAGGTCGGACATTTTCTACTTTCATCCTTTCCTTCTGGTGGAAAGAAATGAGCACCTAAGGCATCATCAAGCACATCAATTACCTCTCTATTCGATTTACCTACTGTGTCATCACATAATTGTTTAAAAGTTTCCCAAAAATTTCTTAAAACCTCTTTCCAATCTAATTTACCATCAGAAATTTCATCTAATTGATTTTCTAAATCTGCCGTAAAGTCATACTCTACGTATTGGTTAAAATATTTTTCAAGAAAAATAGAAACAATACGACCTCTGTCATGAGGGTTAAAACGTTTTTTATCCAAAATAACATAATCTCTATCTTGTAAAACTTTAATTATTGATGCGTAAGTGGAAGGCCTACCAATACCTAGTTCCTCTAATTTTTTAACTAAACTTGCTTCTGTGTAACGAGGAGGTGGCATGGTAAAATGTTGATTTTTAATTACCTCTTTAAGATTTAATTTCTCTCCTTCATTCATTACTGGAAGAATAGTTTCTTTTTCTTCATCTTTATCATCATCTTTTGCTTCATGATAAACCTTATACATACCAGGAAATTTAATAGTTGAACCATTAGCACGCAAACTTACCTGTTTATCTTCACTTTTGATGTCTACTGCTACTTGATCAAGAATCGCACTAGCCATTTGCGAAGAAACTGCTCTCTGCCAAATAATTTCATATAACTTATATTCTTCACCAGTAATATATTGCTTAATATTTTTTGGAGTTAAATTTACATTTGTTGGGCGTATGCATTCATGCGCTTCCTGAGCATTTTTTGCTTTAGACTTATATACTCTTGGAGCATCAGGAAGATATTCGTTTCCATAATTCTCACCAACAAAGTTTCTAACCTGATTGATAGCTTCATTTGACATAACTACACTGTCAGTTCTCATGTAAGTAATTAATCCTGTTGTCTCTCCATCAATTTCTGTGCCTTCATAAAGCTTTTGTGCTGTACGCATGGTTTGACTAGCACTTAATCCTAATTTGCGACTTGATTCAATTTGCATGGTGGAAGTTGTAAAAGCAGGATAAGGATTTCTTTTTGCTTCTTTTTTTGTAATATTTCCAACATTAAAATTTGATTTTTTAATTGTTTCATAAATTTCACTAGCTTGTTTTTCATCTTTAATATCTAGTTTATCAATTTTATTTCCATCAAATAATGTTAAACGTGCGTTAATATCTTTATTATCTTTATTTAAAAAACGTCCTTGAATAGACCAATATTCTTGAGGATTAAACTTTTCTATTTCTAACTCTCTTTCACTTATAATTCTTAAAGCGACAGATTGAACTCTACCAGCAGATTTTGACCCAGGGAGTTTTCGCCAAAGCACAGGAGAAAGGGTAAAGCCAACTAAAAAATCTAATGCACGTCTAGCTAAATAAGCATTAACTAAATTTTCATCTATTTGGCGTGGCTCTTTCAAACTTTCTAAAACTGCATTTTTAGTAATTTCATTAAATGTAACTCGATGAATATTTAATTTTGATAGAGAGGCATTATCTCTTAAAAGCTTTTCAACATGCCAAGCTATCGCTTCTCCTTCACGGTCAGGATCAGTGGCTAGATATAGGTTTTCAGATTTTTTAGCGGCATCAGTTATTTCTTTAATAACTTTTTTCCCTCTATCACTTGTTTCCCATTGCATTTGAAAATCATTTTCGGTGTCTATTGCATCATTTTTAGCAGATAGATCACGGACATGACCTACGCTTGCAAGAACTTTAAAGCCAGAACCTAAATATTTATTTATAGATTTTGCTTTGGAAGGAGATTCAACAATTAATACATTCATATAAATTTTAGTCCAAATTTCAGTTTAAACTTACTTCGTCAAGAATTTTTTAAAAAATATAGAATACTACTTAGATAATTTTATTTTATTTTCTGAACCATTTATCAATCTTTTTACATTTTCTCGGTGTTTTAGTGATATTATAAAAAATAAATACAGTAAAAAAATACCAACAAAATTATTCGGATTTATGAAAAAGAAATAGAGTGGAGCTACTAAAGATGCTACCAATGAGCTTAGCGATGAGTATCTAGAAATCCAAGCAACAATAATCCAAGTTAATAAAAAATACAGTCCAATAAGGAAATTTAAACCAATTAAGAAACCAATATACGTAGCTACACCTTTGCCACCTTTAAATTTTAACCAAATAGGAAAAATATGACCAAGTATTGCAAAGTGACATAGAAATATTGAATGCAAAGTATTAATATCATAAAACAATTTTAATATAAGGAAAGGTAGAAGTCCTTTATTAATATCTAAACATAGTACTGCAAATGCTAAATACTTATTTCCGGTACGAAGAACATTTGTTGCTCCCACATTCCCAGAGCCAATATTTCTAATATCTCCATGTCCTAATAACTTTGTAAGTATTAATGCAAAAGGAATTGACCCAATAAGATAGAAGACAGTTATAAATAAAAAATTAGTAACTAAGGACATTATCTCTATTTTTAATTAGTATATCTAAACAAGCCATACGTATCGCAACACCCATTGCAACTTGTTCTTGAATTAAACTTCTTGTAACATCATCAGCAAGCTCAGAATCAATTTCAACTCCTCTATTCATTGGCCCTGGATGCATTACAAAAGCATTTTTTTTTGCATATTGAAGTTTATTGTAATCTAATCCATATTTTTTAAAATAAGTCTTTTCATTTGGCATTATTTTGCCAACAATCCTCTCTTTTTGAATTCTAAGCATCATTACAATATTGCAATTTTTAAGTCCTCTTTTCATATCAGTAAAAACTTTAACTGGAAGCTTCTTTAGATTTTGTGGAAGCCACTCTTTTGGACCAATAACATTAATCTTGGCACCTAATTTGGATAAAATTATTATATTTGATCTTGCTACTCTACTATGAAGAATATCACCACATATTGCTATTTTTAATTTTGTGAAATTTTTAAATCTGCTCTTAATTGTTAAAGCATCTAACAAAGCTTGTGTCGGGTGTTCATGACTACCATCTCCAGCATTTATTACAGATGCATCTACATTCATAGAAATTTTTTTACTAATCCCTTCTTCAGGATGTCTGACAATTAAAACATCAGGATTCATAGAATTAATGGTTGTCATTGTGTCTAAAAGAGTTTCACCTTTATTAATGGAGCTATCTTTTACTGCAACATTAATGAGATCTGCACCTAATCTTTTTGCCGCAACTTCAAAACTTGTACGAGTTCTAGTTGAGTCTTCAAAAAATAAATTAAATACAGTCCTACCTTCAAGTAAATTATTTTTTTTAATTCTTTTTTTATTAAATTTTATAAATTTAATTGCTTCTTGTAAGATAAATTCTATTTCTTTTTTATTCAAATCTTCTGTTTCAACTAAATGAATTTTTTTATATATATTTTTAGATTTATTTTTAATTTTAATTTCATTATATTTGTTCAAAGATGAAAATTTTTTTAATGCAATATTTTCTGCATACTTCAAAATTTTTGTCCCTGTTGACGATCTTATAGCTTTTAATTTTGGCAATTTAATTTTCATTTGCCAGAATTGTGAATTTTCTCTTTTATATATTTTTATATGCCCAGATTTAAGAAACTTTGAATTCATATGTGTTAATAATGTGTTATTATGTGTAGACTATTTTAAAAAGATTTTCTATATCTATCTAAATATCCTTGCAGAATATAGGCTGCAGATTGCTGATCTAACTTTTTTTTTATTTTGGTTGAACTTAAATTAGATTTTCTCATCTCTTTAAAAATTAGATCTGAAGAATATCTTTCATCCCAAAATTCAATAGGAAATTTGAAAAAAGCTTTTAATTCATTACCAAATACCCTTATTTTTTTAGTCTGTTCATTTTCTGAATTATCTAAGCTTAAGGGCAAACCCAATATAAATCCTCCAATTTTATAATCATTCAAAAATTCCTTTATTTTTAATAAATCTTTCATTGTCCCTTTTCTATTCACTATATTAATTGGAGTTGCTATAGTTAAAGAGCTATCAGATACTGCAATTCCTATTGTTTTGAAACCTACGTCTAGACCTACTAGAATTTGTGATGTATGAAGTCGTTCTAATAAATTACTTAGTTTTTCAATCATTGGAGACATATAAATTGAAGTTAGATACAAATACAATAAATAAAATTGCAAAACTTGCTAGAATTAAGCTATCTGAGCAAGAGTCTAAAGATTTATTAAAGGATATGAATTCTATTTTAGACTGGGTTGAGCAATTAAATGAAGTTGATACAGACAAGATAGAGCCATTGGCTAATATTTCATCTTCTAGCCTTCCAAAAAGAAAAGATCAGGCAGAGGATATTAATTCATCAGATGAAATCTTACAAAACAGTCCTGATAAATTAGAAGGTTATTTTGCTGTTCCAAAGGTTGTAGAGTAATGGAATTTAAATCAATTTCAGAATTACAATCATTACTGAATGATAAAAAAATTTCTGTAAAAGAAATTGCTGACACATATATAAAAAAGATAAAAGAAAAAAAAGACTTAAATATATTTATTTATTTTAATGAAGATAAAATTTATGAACAAGTTAAGAATATTGAAAATTTTTCTAACGAAAAAAAATTAAAGGCAATTCCAATAGCTGTAAAAGATCTTTTTTGCACAAAAAACATGCCCACAACAGCAGCATCAAAAATTTTAGAAAACTTCCATCCTACATATGAATCATTTGTTACTCAAAGATTAGTAGATATGGGTGCGATGTTTGTTGGTAAAACAAATCTCGATGAATTTGCAATGGGTTCTGCTACTAATACTAGCTATTTTGGAAATACGATAAATCCTTTATCAGAAAAAGATATTCCCCTAGCACCAGGAGGATCTTCAGGTGGTTCAGCTGCAGCAGTTGCTGCAGATTTATGCTTAGGAGCTACGGGTACTGATACTGGAGGATCTATAAGACAACCTGCGAGTTTATGTGGTGTTGTTGGAATTAAACCAACTTATGGTCTATGCTCTAGATGGGGAATTGCTGCCTTTGCGTCAAGTCTTGATCAAGCGGGTGTCTTTTCTAAAAATGTTACTGACTCTTCAATTTTATTAGAAGAAATGGCTGGCTATGATCAAAGAGATAGCACGAGTTCAAATGTTAAAATTCCAAATTTTTCTAAAGAATTAAATACTGATATGTCTGGAAAGATTATTGGCGTTCCAAAAGAGTATGCTGTTGATGGAATATCTGATGAAATTAATCAAGTTTGGGAAGATGCTATAAAATCATTAGAAAAAAAAGGTGCAATAATAAAAAAAATATCTCTTCCTCATACAAAGTATGCCTTACCAACTTATTATATTATTGCTCCTGCTGAAGCATCTTCAAATTTAGCTAGATATGATGGAGTAAAATATGGATTTAGAGCTGATGACTCAAATAGTTTAGATGAGATGTATGAATTAACACGTAGTGAAGGGTTTGGCAAAGAAGTTAAAAGAAGAATTTTAATTGGTACTTACGTTTTATCTGCAGGTTATTATGATGCATATTATATTAAAGCACAAAAAGTTAGAAAATTGATTGCAAATGATTTTGTTAATACATTTTCTGAATGTGATTTTATTTTAACACCAACAGCACCAAGTGCAGCATTTCCATTAAATGAAAAACAAGATGATCCAATAAAAATGTATCTAAATGATGTATTTACTGTTCCTGCGTCATTAGCAGGTATACCTGGGATTTCTATTCCCTATGGTTCTGATAAAAAAGGACTCCCTTTAGGTATTCAAATCTTAGGCAAACATTATAATGAACAAGAAATTTTCAATGCTGCTTTTGCTTTAGAGAAAGATTATGAATAATAATTTAATTAAAGGCAATAAGTTTGAATGGGAGACTATCATTGGTTTGGAAATACATGCCCAAGTAAAATCTAAATCAAAATTATTTAGTAATTCATCAACTGCATTTGGATCAAAACCAAATAGTCAAGTATCACTTGTAGATGCGGCTATGCCAGGAATGCTTCCAGTAATTAATCAGTATTGTATAGAGCAAGCAGTGAGGACAGGTATTGGTTTAAATGCACAAATAAATAATTACTCTGTTTTTGATCGTAAGAATTATTTTTATGCTGATTTACCTCAAGGCTATCAAATAAGTCAATATAAGTATCCAATTGTTGGAAAGGGAAAAGTTACTATCGATTTTAAGGATGGAAATTCAAAGGATATTAGAATTGTAAGATTACATTTAGAGCAAGATGCAGGAAAAAGTCTTCATGATCAAAATCCAACAAAAACTTATGTTGATTTAAATAGATCAGGAGTTGCTTTAATGGAAATTGTGAGTGAACCAGATATTAGAAGTGCAGAAGAAGCTGGTTTATATATAAATAAAATAAGATCAATTTTGATGTATTTAGATACTTGTGATGGAAACATGCAGGAAGGATCTCTTAGAGCAGATGTAAATATTTCAGTTAGAAAACCAGGAGATGAATATGGCACAAGGTGTGAAATTAAAAATTTAAATTCAATAAAGTTTATTAAACAAGCAATTCATTATGAAGCTAAAAGGCAAATAGAAATTCTTGAAGAAGGGGGGATAATAGAACAAAATACTCTTTTATTTAATACATCAAATGGCAAAACTAGACCAATGCGCAGCAAAGAAGAAGCACATGATTATAGATATTTTCCAGATCCAGATTTACTGCCATTAGAAATATCACAAACAGAAATTGATAAATTAAAAAGCTCAATTACAGAATTACCAGATGATAGAAAAAAAAGATATGTGGATGATTATAATTTATCAAATTATGATGCATCAGTTTTAACTTCTGATAAACATGTATCAGATTATTTTGATGAAGTGATTAATTCTGACAAATCTTTAAAAGAATCATCAAAAATTGTTGTTAATTGGATAACTTCAGAATTATTTTCGATTTTAAATGAACATAATATTGAAATTAAAATTTCACCAATAACTCCAAAATATTTAGGTAAACTAGTAAAATTAATTCTAGAAAATGTTATTTCGGGAAAAATTGCTAAAGATGTTTTAATAGATATGTATAATACAAAAAAAGATCCAGAAACTATAATTGATCAAAAAGGATTAAAGCAGCTAACTAATACTAGTGAAATTGAAAATATAGTTGAGGAAGTTCTTAAAGAAAATCAAAAAATGGTAGAACAGTATTTGTCAGGTAAAGATAAATTATTAGGGTTTTTCGTCGGTGAATCTATGAAAAAAAGTAAAGGTAAAGCTAATCCTAAAATTTTAAACGAAATTTTAAAAAATAAATTATCCAAAAAAAATTAATCTTAAAGTAAAAATCCTATAAGATAAAAAAAGAAAAGTTGCCATTATCCAAATAATTGTACCTTTATAGTTTTCTGCTGATCTCCAAATCCCTACAGTTATAAATACAGTCCAAATAATTAAAGCAAGTTTTGATAGTAAGCTAAAATTACTAAAATCTAAAAATAGTAATGAATTTGAAAATTTATTATTTCCAAACACATATATTTCAAAATTGGATATTAATAATATAAATAGTGCATTTAGTAATTCTCCAACCAACCAATAAGACCTCCATAATGTAATTTCTCCTAGCCAAAATCTTTTAATTAATCTTTCCATATTTATCATTTATATTCATAAATTAAAAAAATCCTCAACATAATTTAAATATTAATGAATATTGTTGAGTTTCTAAGTACATTTGACTATTAAGGTATTATGAAACTATATCAGGAGAGATGGGTGAGTGGCTTAAACCAGTGGTTTGCTAAACCGCCGAAGGGAGTAATCCCTTCCGAGGGTTCGAATCCCTCTCTCTCCGCCACATTATAATATGTTTTTTGGAAGTATACCTGCGGTTATAACACCATTTAAAGATCAAAAAGTTGATTATGAATCTTTAGAAAAAGTTCTTAATCATCTTATTGAAAATGGTTCAAATGGATTAGTTCCATGTGGAACAACAGGTGAATCACCTACTTTATCTCACGATGAACATAAAAAAATAATTGAAGAGACAATCAAAATTAATGATAAAAGAGTGCCAATAATAGCCGGAACAGGATCAAATAATACAGCTGAAGCAATAGATTATACAAAACATGCTGAAAGTAGTGGTGCTGAAGCAGCATTAATAGTTACACCTTACTATAATAAGCCAACTCAAAAAGGTTTGTATACTCATTTTTATTCGATAGCTAAATCAGTAAAAATACCAATTATAATTTATAATATACCTGGCAGATCAATTGTTGATATGTCTATAGATACAATGATTGAGTTATCTAAAATTGATAATATTGTTGGAGTCAAAGACGCGACTAATGATTTATTTAGACCTCTTCTTACAGCAGCTAATATGTCAAACGACTTCTGTTTCTTATCTGGAGAAGATGGAACTGCTTTGGCATTTCTTGCCCAAGGAGGTCATGGCTGTATATCCGTTACAGCAAATGTTGCACCTAAGCTATGTTCAGAAATGCATCAAGCATGGCGAAGTAAAAATATAAATAAAGCTCAAGAAATTAATTTAAAACTTGCAAAACTTCACAATTCTTTATTTGTTGAATCTAGCCCAGGGCCAGTTAAGTATGCAGCATCTCTAATTGGTTTATGTTCAAGTGAAACAAGATTACCTCTAGTAGACATTAATAGTAATACAAAAAAAATTGTAACAGATTGTTTAAAAGACTTATCTTTAATTTAAAATGAAAATAATAGCCACTAACAAAAGGGCAAATTATGATTATGAAATTTCTCTTAAGTTTGATGCTGGTTTAGTACTTACTGGTTCTGAAGTAAAATCTCTTAGAACTAATGCTTCATCAATTAAAGAGTCTTATGTTGATGATAAAGGAAATGAATTATGGCTTTGTAATTGCTTTATAAAAAAATATGAATTATCAAGTGATAAAAACAATAATCAAAATAGAAATCGTAAACTATTAATTAAAAAAAAAGAATTAAATAAAATTTTAGGTTCAGTTAAAAAAGATGGCTTTTCTATAGTTCCAATTAATATGTATTTTAATGAGAATGGTTTGGTTAAATTGAACATTGGTATTGGAAAAGGGAAAAAAAAATATGATAAAAGAGAAAGTCAAAAACTTAAGGATTGGAACAAAAATAAACTAAGATTACTTAAAAATAATTAATTTTGTTTACTTTTTTAATAGCTATATCTATAAGCCTCATCCTATGGCTCGTATAACAGTTGAAGATTGTATTGATAAATTTGAAAGTAGGTTTGAACTAGTTTTAGTTGCTTCAAATAGAGCAAGAAGACTCCATTCAGGAGATAATCCTACAGTTGAAAAAGACAATGATAAAAATACTGTAATAGCATTAAGAGAAATTGCTGATGAAACAATACCAATAGATGAAATGAAAAATAATTTAATTGAAGAGTATCAAACTGTATCCATGCAGAGTGAAGAAGATTTAACAATTGAAAATAGTGATTTGCAAGATGGTATCGCTGATAATGAAATAAAAGAAAATGCTCTAGAACTAGAAGATCATGATAATTCAGATAATGAAATAAAAGAAAGTGCTCCAGAACTAGAAGATCATGATAATTCTGAATCAACTATTGAAGAAATGTCTGATAAAAAAGATAGTCTAAATGAAAACAACGAAGAGTTTTCAAATAAAACTGATCAGCCGATTGAGGATTAAAATTAAATATTAGTTTTTAGCTTTTGCTCTAATATTACAACCTTCTAATGATAACTGAACAAATTAGAGAGCTGGAAAAATTAACAACTTATTTTAATGAAACTGAAAAAAACATAATAACTAAAGCAATAAATTTTAGTGAAATTGCTCATAAAGACCAGCTTAGAAAATCAGGCGATCCTTTTATTACTCATCCCATAGAAGTAGCAAAAATACTAACTTCTATTAAATTAGATGCTTCAGCAATTGCTGCAGGTTTATTACATGATATTATAGAAGACACTGATATATCAATTAATGAAATTTCAAATACATTTGGTAATCAGATTTCAGAGTTAGTCCAGGGCTTAACCAAAATTAGTAAATTCTCTCTTAAAATTAACAGACAAAAACTTGGAGAAAATTATAGAAAGTTAATTTTAGCAGCTTCAAAAGACATAAGAGTAATTTTAATTAAATTAGCTGATAGATTGCACAATATGAGAACTATTAACTTTATCAAAGATGATAGCAAAAAAATAAATATATCAATGGAAACACTAGAAATATTTGCTCCACTAGCCCAAAGATTGGGTATGAAACAATGGCAAGATGAGCTGGAAGATTTATCCTTTCAATCTATTAATCCTGATGCAAGAAAATCTGTAATAGATAGGTTAAATTACCTTAATTCAAATGATGAAAACATAATTGATGAAATTAGGTATGAATTAAAAAAAATATTTTTAAATGAAGATTTAAATTGTAAAATTGATGGCAGAATTAAATCAGCATACTCAATTTGGAATAAAATAAAAAATAAAAATATTTCTTTTGAACAACTATCAGATATTATGGCTTTTAGGATTATTACAAACTCTACTAGAGAATGTTATAGATGTTTAGGAATAATACATAGAAGATTTCCATATATTCAAGGGAGATTTAAGGATTTTATATCTTCACCAAAATCAAATGGATACAGAGCTCTGCATACATCAGTAATGGGCCCTAAAAATAAAAAAATTGAAATTCAATTTCGCTCAAATGTAATGAATCAAATTGCTGATTTTGGAGTTGCCGCTCATTGGAAGTATAAAGACCCAAAAAGTATTAAAGAAAAAGATACTAAAGAATATAAGTGGATGCATGATTTAGTTGACTTAATGAATTCTTCTGCAAATCAAGATGAATTAATTGAGAATTCAAAAATAAGTGTTTTTAAAGATGAGATATATGTATTTACTCCTAAAGGAGATTTAATAGAGCTTCCAACTAAAGCCACTCCCATAGATTTTGCATATGCAATTCATACACAAATAGGAGACAAATGTGTTGGTGCTAAAATTAATGAAAAATTACAACCTTTAAAAACTATATTAAAAAATGGTGATCAGATTGAAATTATAACTTCTGAAGAATCTCAACCCTCCCCATTGTGGGAAAGATTTGCTGTTACTTCTAGAGTAAAATCACAAATTAGGAGATTTTTTAGATCAAAGAAAAGAGCAGAATATATAATATTTGGAAAAGAAATTTTAAATGCATTTTTTATCAAAGAGAATTATGATTTAAATGAATCTATATCAAAAAAAATTAAAAAGGAATTTAATTTAAATGATTTAGATGATTTATATGAAATGATAGGAGCAGGTAAACTTACACCATTTTCAGTTATAAAAAGAATCTATCCTGAAATTAATTATAAAACTCCTAAAAAATTTGAAATTAAATCAGAAAACACAATTCGTTTGAAAGGTTTAACTGCTGGAATGTCCTACCATCTGGCAGGATGTTGTTCACCAATAAAAGGCGATACTATAGTTGGAATTATGACAGCTGGTATTGGAGTGGCTGTTCATACAATTGAATGTGAAACTTTAGCTTCTTATTCAGATGATCCAGAAAGATGGATAAATATCACATGGGATAACTCTAATAATAGCAAAAGTATATCTAATGCGAGAATAGGGGTAGTTTTAAAAAATCAGCCAGGAAGTTTGGGCAAAGTTACAACTGTTATAGCTAAGAATAATGGTAACATTTCAAATATTAATTTTTCAATAAGAAAAATTGATTTTTTTGAAATTATAATAGATATTGAGGTAAGAGATGCAAATCATCTTAAAAATATTATTGCAGCATTAAGGTTAGTTTCTGAAGTATCTTCTTTAGAGAGAATCAAAGGTTAAAAATGATAATAGGTAATGGAGTTGATATAATTGATGTCAGAAGAATTAGGAATACTATAAGTAAATACAATTATAGATTTAAAAATAAATGCTTCCATTCTGGAGAAATTATAAAATCCGAATCAAGAATAAAATCAGTAGAATCTTATGCCAAAAGATATGCTGCAAAAGAAGCGTGTGCTAAAGCTCTTGGTACAGGTTTAGCTAGAGGTGTGTTTTGGAAAGATATTGAGGTGCAAAATGATAAATTTGGTAAGCCTAAAATTAAATTACATAATAATGCTCTTAAACATCTTGAAGTTTTAGTAAAAAATAATGAATATTCAATTGAGGTTTCATTAAGTGATGAAAAAAATTATGCTATTGCAAATGTAATTATATATGGAAACAAAAAAAAATAATTTCTTGAGTAACGTTAAATCAATATCCTTAGCAGTATTTATAGCTTTACTGATTCGTTCATTTATAGCTGAACCTTTCAATATTCCATCTGGGTCTATGAAACCTAATTTGTTAGTTGGTGATTTTATTTTTGTATCAAAATGGTCATATGGTTATTCAAAACACTCTCTTCCATTTTCAATACCAATTATTCCTAAAAAAATATTTTCAAAATCTCCAAAAAGAGGAGACATTGTTGTTTTTAAAACCCCAGAAGATAACAGAACTGATTATATTAAGAGAATTATTGGACTTCCTGGAGATAAAATTAGAGTTATTAATGGTGAAATTTTATTAAATAATAAAAAAATTTATAGAAAAAAAACAAATGATTTTTTAGATACTGATAATAATTCTTCAATTAAAAGAATTAGAAAATATATTGAATATCATGAAGAGTTAAATTTTGAAGTTTTAGATATAGTAGATAATGGAATTGCTGATAACACAGAATTATTTACTGTTCCAGAGAGTCATTTTTTTGTTATGGGTGATAATAGAGATAATTCACAAGATAGCAGGTTTAAACAGACTGTAGGGTTCATACCATTTGAAAATTTAGTTGGCAAAGCTAGATTTATTTTTTTCTCTCTCGAAAATTCAAGATTCTTACAAATATGGAAATGGCCAAAAGCTATTAGGGGTGAGAGAATTTTTAAAATTATAAAATGATATCTAAAATTAAAATTGATAAATTTGAAAATCTCATTGGTTATTCTTTTAAAAATAAGCAATATTTGATCAATTCATTAGTACACCCCAGTTATATTTCTGATAAAAAAAAAAAATATGTAGATGAAATAAGTGAATTTGAAAGATTAGAATTTCTTGGAGATAGAGTCTTAGGATTAGCTATATCATCTATAATATATAAAAAATTTGATAAAAATAATGAAGGCGATTTATCAAAGAAATTATCATATTTAGTGCAAAAGAATTTTTTACATAAAATTTCAGTAGATCTTAAAATAGACAATTTTTTAAAATTTTCTCATAAGAAAAATGAAAAAATGAATATTTCTATTTTGGCTGACTCTATAGAGGCACTTATTGGTGCAATTTATTTAGATGGAGGTTTTATTTCTGCAAAAAAATTTATAAATTATACTTGGGGACCTTATTTAAATCTTGATGATCACAATATGCAAGATCCAAAAACTAAATTGCAAGAAATTTCACAACAAAAATCGAAAAAAATTCCATATTATAGTTTAATTAAAAAAGAAGGACCTTCTCATTCACCAACTTTTACAGTTTTACTTAAAGTATTAAACATTAAAAAAATAATAGGAGTAGGTCCATCTATAAGAGAGGCTGAAAAAAATGCAGCAAATAATGCTTTAAAATTATTAAATGAAAAATAAAATTTTAAAAATTGCCATAGTAGGCAAAACTAATGCCGGTAAGTCATCTTTAATTAATCGAATAGTTGGAGAAAAAATATCAATTCAAAATAAAAAAATAAATACAACTCAAGATCTTATTTTAGGTATAAAAAATATAAATGAATCTCAATTATTGTTTTATGATACTCCGGGTTCAAATTTCATAAATATCATTAATAAAAAATCAAAAATTCTTAAAACGAACTTTTGGAATGGAATAAACAAATCAGATTTAATTTTATATTTGATTGACTCAAACAAGATAAATTTTAATTTTTTATTTAATCAACTAGATAAATTGAAAGATATTGATAAAAAAATTATTATAGTATTTAATAAAATTGATTTAATCTCACCAAAAAAACTTTTTCCAATTATTAAAGATATTGAATCAAAATACAAAATAGAGTTTTTTTTTAGCATTTCAGCAAAAAAAAATACTGGTATAAAAAAATTATTAGAAGAAATTACAAAATATTCATACAAATCTGAATGGATTTTTAAAAAAGATGAAATTACTAATAAGGATGACAAATTTATAATAAATGAATTGTTAAGAGAAACTATTCTAGAATATCTTCACAAAGAAATACCATATAATATTAATTTAGAGGTTACTGTTTTCAAAACTTTAAAAAACAAAGATATGAAAATTAAACAAAACATAATAATTAATGAAATAAGATATAAAAAAATAATATTAGGTAAAAAAGGTGAAATGATTAAAAAAATCAGAGAGGCCTGTCAAAAAAAAATTAGCCAAATCTTTAATAGCAAAATACACTTATACCTTGAAATAATTAAAAAATGATCGAAAAAAAAGAGAGAGCAATTTTACTTTTTAGCAAATTATCTTCAGAGAATAATTTATATGTTAAATTTTTAACACATAAAGATGAAATATTGACAGGAATAAGTTTTGGAGCTTCTTCTAAAAAAAAGAAAAATATTTATCAGATTGGGTATTTCTTCAATGTAATTATTAATAATAAAAATACTAATTTTCCAAATAATATTTCAGGAGAATTAGCAAAACCTTTTTTTTATAATATTTTTAATGATAAATATAAGTTGCATTGCTTACTTTCAATTGTATCTTTATTAAATATATCAATAATTGAAGGTCAGAAAATTAATGGTATATTTAAATTGTCTGAGAAAATGATCGATTTGCTTTCTAATAAAGAAAAGTGGATTATAGATTTTTTTTTATATTTGCTTAATTTATTAAAATTAATTGGATATGATATTGATTTTAAAAAAAATTTATCAAAAAATTATTTGAACTTAGATACTCTTCAATTTGCAAATTCTGGAAGCTCAAATTCAATTATATTTCCTCATCAATTACTTTACAAATTAGAAAAAATAAACT
>CACKTS010000023.1 GCA_902603095.1 uncultured Alphaproteobacteria bacterium | reverse complement strand
TTTTCAACAACACCTAATTTGCTTAAAAATAAAGTTACTCTATCCGAAGGTTGTGCACCTTTTAACATCCAATCTTTTGTTTTCTCAACATCAATCTTTACTCTATCTGGACTGTCTTTTGGCAGCATAGGATTGTAAGTACCTACTTGATCAATAAACCTTCCATCTCTTGCTCGTCTTGAGTCAGCCACAACAATTCTATAAAAAGGCCTTTTCTTTGCTCCACCTCTAGATAATCTTATTCTTACTGGCATAATTTTTCCTTTCTAAATTAATTATATTTAGGTGGAATATTACCTTGCAATTTTTGCATTAAATCATTAGGCATTCCACCCTTGCCCATAGATTTCATTCTCTTCATCATTTTTTGTGATTGAAGAAATTGTTTTAAAAGTTTGTTTACATCCTGAACTCTAGTCCCAGAACCTTTAGATATTCTAATCTTTCTAGAAGCTTTTATAACGCTGGGTTCAGACCTTTCTTTTTTAGTCATAGAATTAATAATAGCTATTTGATGATTTATTAATTTGTCAGAAATTTTATTTTCAGCCATTAATTTTTGGGCTTTAGATACACCTGGTAGCATAGAAAGAATACCTGAAACACCACCCATTTTACCCATTTGTTGTAATTGTTTTGCAAAATCATCCAAATCAAATTTGCCCTTAGATATTTTTTTTGCTAAAATTTCAACTTCATCTTTATCAATATTTTCAGCTGCTTTTTCAACAAGACTTATTATATCTCCCATACCTAACATTCTTTTAGCTATTCTCTCTGGGTGAAATTCTTCAAAATCATTAAATTTTTCTCCAACACCAATAAATTTTATAGGTGAGTTAGTAATTGATTTAATAGACAAAGCAGCTCCACCTCTAACATCCCCATCAATACGAGTTAATATTGAACCTGTTATCTTAACTGCTTCACTAAAACTTTTGGCTATGTTAGCTGCATCCTGCCCAGTTAGGGCATCTGCAACTAATAATGTTTCTTGTGGTTGTAAAATTTTTTCAATTTCAATTAATTCTTCCATTAAATTCTGATCAACAACTTGTCTTCCAGCAGTATCAATAATTACAACATCAAATAAATTTTTTTGAGCATATTCAAGTGTTTCAATCACAATTTGTTTTGGAGAATTTAAATTATGATTAAAAAAATCTACATTTACTTGCTCAGCAAGTATTTTTAGTTGTTCTTGTGCTGCTGGTCTATAGATGTCTGCTGAAGATAATAAAATTTTTTTCTTGGATGAGCTTGATAAATAATTTGCAAGTTTTGCAACTGAAGTTGTTTTTCCAGAGCCTTGAAGCCCACATAATAAAATCTTTGTAGTTTGTGATTTAACAATATTTAATGGTTGTTGTTCAGATCCAAGGATGTTGACTATCTCATCTTGAACGAGTTTAATTATCATCTGGTCTGGTTTTATTGATTTTAATACTTCTTTACCTAAAATTTTTTCCTTTACAGAAACTATAAAGTCTTTAACGACTATTAAGGCTACATCTGCTTCTAAAAGTGCAATGCGAATTTCTCGCAAAGTTGAATCAAGTTCAGACTCTGATATTATTGCTTTACCTCTTATTCCACGAACTATTTTTTCAAACTTGTCACTAAGTGTATCAAACATTTTTCTCCAATAGCTATTTAACACCAGGGCACGAAACTCGTGGGCTAGTGTACCTATCACAATTGTAACAAGCTTATTAACTTTACAATTTAGGATTTATAAGAAACCCTCTATTTATAGATATAAATAAAGTCAAGTTTTCTTAATATTTGAAAATATTCCAAGATTTCGGCGAAAATTGAGGTATAGAACCAGTATGCAAAAAATTGAATTTATTAAAATGCATGGATTAGGAAATGATTTTGTAATTATTGATAAAAGGTCAAATAATATTGAAATTAGTGAAAATCTGATTCAAAAATTAAGTGATCGAAGGTTTGGAGCAGGATGTGATCAGCTAATTACGATTAACAATAGCCATGATAAAAATTTAGATGCAAGTATAGATATTTTTAATCCAAGTGGAGACAGGGCTGAAGCTTGTGGTAATGGAACTAGATGTGTTGCCAAACTACTTTTTGATGAAAATAATGAAAAGAAAAAATTAAAAATCTTGTCAGATGCTGGAGTTTTAGTTGCTGAAAAACATCAAAAAAATATAAGTATTAATATGGGTAAGATTACAACTGATTGGAAATCAATCCCATTAATCCAAGAAATGGATCCATTTAACATTCCAATACAAATTGATGGTTTTAGTAAAGGTATAGCTGTAAATGTTGGCAACCCTCATGTGGTATTTATTGGTAATTCTATAAAAAATATAGATCTAAATAATTTAGGTCCAAAAATTGAAGAGCATAAATTTTTTCCTAATAAAACTAATGTTGAATTTATAGAAATAATAAATTCAAAAAAAATTAAAATGAAAGTATGGGAAAGAGGCGTTGGAATAACATTAGCTTGTGGAAGTGGGGCATGCGCGGCTGTTTATGCTGGATGGAAAAAAAACTTAGTTGAAAATAATGTTGAAGTTCAGTTAGAAAAAGGTTCATTATATATTAATATAATTAATGAAGAAGCTATTATGGCTGGTCCGGCAGAAATTAGCTACAATGGATTTATTCGAATTTGATAATGGATAAAAAAAATAATCTTATAAACCTAGGTTGTAGATTAAATATCTATGAGGGGGAAATTATAAAAAATCATCTTCGCGATAATCATTTGCAAAATCTTACAGTAATAAATTCATGTGCAGTAACTTCAGAAGCTGAAAAAAAAGTTGCATATGAAATTAGAAAAGCAAAAAGAAAAAATCCTGAAAATAAAATTATTGTCACAGGTTGTGCTGCTCAAATAAACCCAAAAAAATATAATGAATTTGCAGAAGTTGATTTAGTATTAGGTAACAAAGAAAAATTGTTATCAGAAATATGGAAAGATTTAGATTCTTTAAAAAGAGTTCAGGTAAATGATATTTTATCTGAAAAAGAAACTGTTCCTTCCACAATTGAAAAATTTGACGGTAAATCTAGGGCATACATTGAAATTCAGCAGGGTTGTGATCACCGCTGTACTTTTTGTATTATTCCTTATGGAAGAGGAAATAATAGAAGTGTCCCAGCAGGAGAAATAGTAAATAAAATAAAAAATATTGTTAACAATGGCTATAAAGAAGTTGTTTTAACAGGGGTTGATATAACAGATTATGGGAAAGATTTGCCAGCGCAACCAACATTTTCAAATTTAATAAAAAGAATTTTAAAACTAGTACCTGAGTTAAAACAATTAAGATTGTCTTCAATTGATTGTGCAGAAATTGATGAAGAATTTTTAGATTTATTATCTGAAGAAAGATTAATGCCTCACTTCCATTTAAGTTTACAGGCAGGTAACAATATAATTCTAAAAAGAATGAAAAGGCGGCATTCAAGAGAAATGGTAATAGATTTCTGTAATAAAGTTTTATCAAAAAGAGAGGATTCTACTTTCGGAGCAGATATCATAACAGGTTTCCCAACTGAAACAGATGATATGTTCAAAGATACATTAGACTTAGTAGATAAATGTCGTCTTACACATTTACATGTATTTCCTTATTCTCAAAGAGAGAATACACCTGCTGCTAGGATGCCACAACTGGATAAATTTATAATAAAAAAAAGGGCAAAAATTTTGCGCAAAAAAGGATTAATAAAGTTCAAAGAGTATCTTTTAAAAAAGATAGGTAAAAAAGACTCAATTTTGATTGAAAAAAATGAAAATAAAAAATCAATAGGTAAAGATAAAAATTTTTTTAAAGCTATATTTAACGAAGAAATTAAAGAAGGAAATATTATCCCTTGCAAATACATTGGTATTGAAAATGATATGTTAGTAGCAAAAAGAATATGAGTCTTTTTTCAAAATTTAAAAATAATTTAAAAAAAACATCTGATTTTTTATCATCAAATATACTTAATTCTTTTAAAAATAATAAAGTTGATCAAGAAACTCTTGAAGAGTTGGAGTCTGTTCTTATTTCAGCCGATATAAGTTTAGACGTTGTAGAAAAGTTATTAAATTCTGTTCGTAAAGTTAAATCAAGTAATCAAGATATTGCACAAACAGTATTAGAAACTTTAGCAAAAGAAATCGAGATTATTTTAAAACCTAGAGAAAAAAAATTATTACAAGAAAACGATTTAAAATCAAAAATACTTATTTTTGTTGGGGTAAATGGAAGCGGAAAAACAACAACTATTGGTAAAATAGCTAGTCAAATAAGTAATAAAAAAATTTTGATTGCAGCTTGTGACACCTTTAGAGCTGCTGCTATTGATCAATTGAAAAATTGGGCAGAAAAAAGTGGTAATGATTTTTATAAAGGAGATCCTAATCAAGACCCTGCTAGTGTAGCATTTAAAGCAACAGAAAAATTTAATAAAGAGAATTATGATTATCTAATTATAGATACAGCTGGTAGATTATCAAATAATACAAATTTAATTAATCAGTTAGTAAAATTGAAAAAAGTAGTTACTAAAATAAATACAGATACTGTTATTGAAACTATTTTAGTCCTAGATGGAACCAATGGATCAAATATGATTAAGCAGGTTGATATTTTTGGCAAAGAATTAGATGTATCAAGTTTGATAATAACAAAATTAGACGGAACAGCTAAAGGAGGTGCTTTAATTTCAATTGCAAATAAATATGAAATACCTATAAGCTTTATAGGTCTTGGAGAAAAGCCTGATGATCTATCTGACTTTGCAGCTAAAAACTTTTCGAGATCTATATTAAATTTAGAAAAATAATATGAAACCAGTTTATAAACTTTTAATTGATATTGGACCGCTAGCTGTTTTTTTTATTTTTTATACAAGAAATGGATTACAAGCATCAATTTTGCCTTTTATGATAGCTACAATAATTGCAGTTTTATTTTCCTATATTCTTGAAAAAAAAATACCTATCATGCCAACAGTTGGGGCAACAATTGTTTTAATTTTTGGAGGTTTGACAATTTATTTTGATAACGAGGTGTTTTTTAAAATGAAACCTACTATTATTAACTTCCTTTTTGCAGCAGTTCTTTACGGAGGCACTATAATAAAAAAACCCCTTCTTAAATATTTACTTGGAGCAGCTTTAAAACTTGAAGATTTAGGTTGGAAAATATTAACTCAACGCTGGATAGGTTTTTTTATAGCACTTGCAATACTTAATGAGATTGTTTGGAGAACACAATCAACTGATATTTGGGTAAACTTTAAAGTTTTTGGTATATTGCCAATAACATTTATTTTTACTATGACTCAATTTCCCTTAATCAAAAAGTATCAAATTGAAGACTAATTAAATTTATTTTCTTTTAAAGCAATAACTCCTGGTGATTCATTTCCTTCCAGCCACTCCAAAAAAGCACCGCCTGAATTTGATATATAAGTAAAACCTGATTCAGTATTTGTATTATGTATAGCTGAAACAGTATCTCCTCCGCCAGCAAGGGTCTCTATATTAAGTTTTTTTGAATTTAATTTTATTGTTTTGGCAATTTCATTAGTAGACTTATCATATGGTTTATATTCAAATGCACCAACTGGACCATTCCATAATACCATTCTTGATTTAATAATTTCTTCATTAATTAATTTTGTTGTAATCTCCCCTAAATCTAAAATCTTAAGACCTGAAGGGATTTCTTCGATTTTACAATAAACTGGATTATTATCTTGAATTTTATTTGCACAAACAACATCGACAGGAAGTATTAATTTACAATTTAATTTTTTTGCTTTTTGTTGAATATTTAAAGCATCTATAATCAAATTTTCTTCGACTAAGGATTTAGAAATATTTATTTTATTTGCTAACAAAAATGTATTAGCCATTGCTCCTCCAATGGCAATAGTATTAAATTTTTCTATTAAATTATTTAAAAGTTTAATTTTAGTTGATATTTTAGAACCTCCAATAATAGCTATATTTGGTTTTTTTAAATTTTGTAAAAAAAAATTAATACTATTAATCTCTTTAACTAGATTATTACCAGCAACAGCAGGTAAAAATTTTGCAAAACCAGTTATTGATGTATGATTTCTATGTGATGCAGAAAATGCATCGTTAACATAAACATCAAATAAAGAGCTTAAATTTTTTGCAAAATTCAAATCAATATTTTCTTCTTCTTTTTGAAATCTAATATTTTCTATCAGACAAACTTCGCCACTTTTCATTTCGTTAGAAGTTTGATTAATATTGTCTTTATTTAAATTTTTTAAAAAGTACAATTTGTCAATTTCTAATACCTCTTTTAGTGACTTGATAATAAAATTTAGAGAAAATTTATCTACAAATTTACCCTTAGGTCTTCCAAAATGAGAAATTAGAAAAATTTTATTCTTATTAGAAATAAGTTTTTTTATTGAAGATTTAACAGCAATTATTCGTGAAATATTTTTTATTACACCCTCAACAACTGGAACATTAAGATCAGCTCTGAATAGTACTTTTTTATTTTCTATTTTATAATTATCTAAATTTTTCATGATCTGTTGATATTTGTTTTAAAATATAAAGGTTTTTATTGTTTTTTTGCAAAAAATCCCAGTTTTTTGTTTTTTTGATCATATATTTAGTATATTAGTCATAATTAATACTACTATATATAGTTTATAAAAAAAGGATAAAATTGTGCCCTGGAATGAGAGTAATGTTGAAAGATTAAGAGAACTATGGGATCAAGGTCTACCAACTGCTCAGATTGGTAAATTGCTTGGTTTCACAAAAAATGCTGTTGTCGGTAAAGCTCATAGAATTGGGCTTGAAAGAAGACCGTCACCCATAAGAAGAACAGCAGTTAAACCTGATAGAAAAAAAGCTAGATCACCGATTATTCCAAAATTAAATTTTGAAAATACAAAGGAAGAGGTTGTTGAAAAACAAAAACCCCAAAAAAACTTTCAACCTGTTATAAAAAATCTTTTTACGAATAGTGTTAAAAGAGGTTGTGAGTGGCCCGACGGGCATCCTGATGAATCTGACTTTAAATTTTGTGGTAAAGAAAGATTTGAAGACAAGCCATATTGCTTAGAACATTGTGCTATTGCTTATGTTATACCTGAAAAAGAAGAAGGTGAAAAAGAGCAAATTGCAAATCCTGCTAATTAAATAAACTCTAGTATATTTTAAATTTAATAGAAATTAGGTAATAATTTTTGAAATTATGAATTTTCCATAGATCATGAGTTATTGAAATGATACGATAAAATTTTTTATGATAAATATTAATCAAAAAAATTCAATTTTTACACCAGTTTTAATAGGCGGAAGTTTAATTCTTTTGATTAGTTTTGCTATACGCTCAACTTTTGGTCTATTTCAAATTCCGATAGCAGAGCAATTTTTATGGGCACGTTCAGAATTTTCACTTGCTATTGCAATTCAAAATTTAGCATGGGGGATAGGCACTCCTATATTTAGTGCATTTGCAGAAAAATATGGTGATAGAAAAACAATAACTATTGGTTTATTGTTTTATGCACTTGGTGTTTTTATTAGTAGTACAGCAACAACTCCAGAAGCACATCAGGCATTAAATGTTCTTATTGGATTTGGAATAGCAGGAAGTGGTTTTGGTCCAATATTAGCAGTTGTTGGTCGTTCAGCATCGCCTGAAAAAAGATCTCTTGCTCTAGGAATTACAACTGCAGCTGGATCAGCAGGCCAAGTAGTTGGTCCACCAATAGCAGCATTACTTTTAAGTTTAATGCCTTGGCCTTCAGTATTTGTGATATTTGCTATAATAAGTTTAATTACAATCATTTTAGTTCCTTTACTAAAGTCAAATCCTAAAATTGAAAAAAATAAAATTGAAGAAAATTTAAGCGACGCTTTAACTACAGCTTTGAAAGACCCTACTTATATTATGTTATTTTTAGGTTTTTTTTCTTGTGGATTTCAATTAGCGTTTATAACTGCGCATTTTCCAGCATTTATTGCAGAAGCTAGTAGTCCAATTGTTAAAGGAAGCTTGATTGGTTTAGTTTGTAATTCAGTTGAATCCTTAGGTGCTCTATCAATGGCATTAATTGGATTTTTTAATATTATTGGTTCTGTTGGAGCTGGAGCTTTAGGTAAAAATTTTACAAAAAAATATTTGCTTTCATTAATTTATACTGGACGCACCATAGCTGCTATTTTATTTATATTGCTTCCCATAACCCCTTTCTCAGTAGCAATTTTTTCTATGGTAATGGGCTCACTTTGGTTAGCAACAGTTCCACTAACCTCAGGAATAATAGGCTATATTTATGGTCTTAAATTTATGGGCACACTTTATGGTATTGTTTTTTTATCTCATCAAATAGGATCATTTGTAGGAGTTTGGTTAGGTGGTATATTTTATGATATTTATGGAAGTTATGATATTGTTTGGTGGGTTGGAATTGGGGTAGGCGCTTTTTCAGCAATAATACACTTACCTGTAAAAGAAATGCCTCTTACAGAAAGAAAACTAAAATTAGCTTAAATCTTTTATGATAAAATTATTAAGAGTATTGAAAAGAATTATAACTTTTATAAACTTTTCAATTCAATTTATCATATATGGTAAAGATTCAGATTTAAAACAATACTCAACTATTAAATACAATAATTTTAAATTACTGTTCATTAATTCGAATAACATTTTAAGATATCGAATAAATAATTTTAAATCAAAGGAACCTGAAACTATAAAATGGATTGAAAATTTCGAAAAAAAGTCGAATTTTTGGGATATTGGTGCAAATATTGGAACCTATTCAATTTTAGCTTCTAAAATTAATAACTGTGAAGTGATTTCTTTTGAGCCGTCTTATACTAATCTAAATATACTATCTAAAAATATATATCTTAATAAATTACAAAATAAAATCTGTACTTTCCCACTAGCAGTTAATGAAAAAACAAATATTGGAATGTTTAAATCCTCAGAAGTAATAGCTGGTCATGCAAATTCTAGTTTTAATAATGGCTTAGGTTTTGATGGCAAACCTATTAAAGTAAATTTTGAATACAAAACTATATCAATGAGTTTGGATGATATGGTGAAAAAATTTAATCTTAAACAACCTGATTATATAAAGATAGACGTAGATGGAAATGAGCATTTAGTATTAAGTGGGGCAAAAGAAACAATTAAAAAAACAAAAGAAATTTTAATTGAATTGCCTGGCGAATGGGTGGAACAAACAAATACCTCACACAAAATCTTAAAGGAAGCTGGCTTCAACATAATAAAAAAACATAATTATGATAGTAAAACAAATGCAGAAGTTTCAGCAAATGAGATTTGGAAACGTATTTAATTTTTATTATAATTTACT
This sequence comes from uncultured Alphaproteobacteria bacterium, assembly GCA_902603095.1. GTDB lineage: Bacteria > Pseudomonadota > Alphaproteobacteria > HIMB59 > CACPNW01. Next base: position 8,257 of record CACKTS010000023.1, on the reverse strand, counting down.
TCATATTATTGTAAAATTTATTTATATTACTATTCATACATGAAAAAAGTTGCAGCATTTATAGCATCAGGTAGTGGCATGGGTGCAGATGCAGCTAGGCATTTATCTTCAAAAGGATTCAATGTTGCTATAATGTCTTCTTCTGGAAAGGGAGAAAAATTAGCAAAAGATATCGGTGGATTTGGATACACTGGCTCTAATTTGTCATCAAAAAATTTAACTGAATTTATTCAAAATGTTTCAAATAAATTTGGTAAAATAGATGTTCTAATTAATAGTGCGGGACATGGACCAAAAGGAGATATTTTAGAAATTTCTGATGAAGAATGGTTTAAAGGAATGGAAGTTTACTTTTTAAATGTAGTAAGGTCTTCAAGAATTATAACACCATTAATGCAAAAACAAAAAAATGGCTCTATTATAAATATTTCTACTTTTGCTGTATTTGAACCAGAGCCTAGTTTCCCTACCTCTGGAGTTTTCAGGTCAGGATTATCAGTATTTACAAAGTTATATTCAAATAAATATGCAAAAGATAACATTAGAATGAATAATATTTTACCTGGATTTATAGATAGTTTGCCTGAAAAAGAAGAATTTAAAAAACGCATACCTCTTCAACGCTATGGTAAAGTAAGTGAAATTTCTGCAGTGGTTGAATTATTAGCTTCTGATAGTGGTGCATATATAACAGGACAAAACATTCGGGTTGATGGCGGTATTACACGTTCTGTATAAATTAATTGAATAATATTAAGTAATTTTATTGTAGGTAAGTAATTAGAAGTTTATTTAAAAATAATATTTTATTTTAAAATTATTTATGGAAAAAAAAATTAGTAGAAAATTTTGTGTTGCACCAATGATGGGCTACACAACCCCATATGCTAGAAATCTTTATAGAATTTTATCTAAAAAGGCTTTTCTTTTTTCTGAAATGATTGCTACAAAAACTTTAATCCATGCAAAAAACACGCAATCAATTATTGCAAATAATAAACAAAATCCAATCGCCCTACAAGTAGGCGGTTCAGAATTTAAAGATTTATCAAAATGCTCTAAAATAGCCTATGAATTAAATTATGATGAAATAAATTTAAATGTTGGATGTCCAAGCAAAGCAGTGCAAAAAGGTAGCTTTGGTGCCTGTTTAATGAAAGATAAAACTCTCGTAAAAAACTGTCTGGAAGCAATGCAAATTAATAAAAATATTGAAGTCTCTATTAAGTGTAGGATTGGACTAGGAAAAGAATTTAATTATGACTATTTTGAAAGTTTTATAGACGAAATAATAAAAAGTGGAGTAAAAATAATTTATGTACATGCAAGAAATGCAATTTTAACCGGTGTAAGCCCAAAAGATAATAGAAATATACCTCCACTAAACTATGAATTTATAAAAAAAATTAAGTTAAAATATCCCTCTATTACATTTATTTTAAATGGAGGGATAGATAGTATCGAAAAAGCTTTGAACCTTTCAAAATTATATGATGGTGTGATGTTAGGAAGATTAATTCAGAATAATCCTTTTTGTCTAAAAGATGTTGATTATCTTTTTTATAATGAATCAAATAAATATAAAGTTTCAGAAAAGACAGTAAAAGAATATTTTAATTTTATAAAACCTCAGATTGGAAAAGACTCTATTTATAGACTTTTAAGCCCATTACTTAATATTTTTTTTGGTATTCCAAATGGAAAAAAATTTAAAATTGATGTTCATTCAAATATGAAAGATAGTAATTTTGATGTACTTGAAAAAATTTTTTTAAATTTCATCGAGGAAAAAAAAATATCAATCAACTAAAAAGGTTTTTGATATGAAAGATTTATAATTTCTACACCAGGATTTTTATCACCAATGTTTGCATTTGAAATATGACCAAAAGATATACCAACTCTATCTGAATTTTTTAGTTGATAGCTTATTTCTAGAGTTGTTCTAAACTCAATTTCATTTCCAAGTTTTTTGCCATCCCCGTCGTCATAATAACCAAAGCCAAAACTAGGTGTTAGATTCCATTTACTTTCTTCTCCTAGCATTAGTTCACCTAAATTGTCCTCTAGATAAATTCCAGTAAGAACGTAAAATGCAGAGTCTGATGTAAACTCAACTCCAGCAAAAGGTTTTAAATAGAAAAAATTATCTTCTTCTGGCCCAATATCAATCAAAGTATAATCAAATCTTCTTTCATACCTTATATCTACTGCATGATCCGAAGAAGAGCCATCAAATTTAACATCATAAATTCCTAGACCAAAAACATCATATCCTTGAGCAAATAAAAGAGGAGTTTTTAGGAAAAGAAAAAAAAATATAAAATAACGAATCACTATTTAATTTTATTTAAAAGAACACGAAGTATCAATAAAAAATTCTTTTTTATTTCGATTCAAATAATTCTACAATTTCACCATTTTTTGCAAAAATTCCAGCAAGAATTTTCTTGTTTTTAAGTGGTTTTCTAAAAAGTGTACACAAAATTTTATTTTTTGAATTTTCTAAGTCGTTATATTCGTTGGATTGATACCCCCTAACAATTCTTTTAAATGAATTATAGGGCTTATCTATTAACGCAAAATTTTGATAACCCCACCAAAAACAATCATATTGGGCAGAAAGAGGTCTTGAAATATCTACACCTCTATTAACAAACAATAACTCTTTTGTATCACTATATGCAGCATGCTTTAAGTTTGAAAAAAACTCTTTATGACCTGGAATCATTGAAATTTGATTATTAAGTTTAGTTGTTAATTTGTTTATTTGAATTGTACCTTGAGATGCAATTTCTCTAAATTCATTAGGATCAAAATTATAAGAAATCACAGTTTGATCTACACCATGACTAAAAATCCATTCTAATATTTCTACCGGATTAGGAGCAATTTGTAATTGAAGCAATTTACTAAACATTTCTTCCTGAGCCCCTCTAAGAAAAACAATATCTTCATTTGTTAAATGAAATTTTGCCATTAAATGAAATCTTAAATCTAAAACCTCAGAAATAATTTCTTTAGATTTACTTCCAAAGCCAATTATATTACCTAAAAAAACTAACTTATCCCCGAAATAAAAATTAGATAAAATATATTTTTTTATTGATTTAAAAGATTCTAAACTTGAATGTATAGATCCAATTGCCCATATTTTATTAGCATTGTTTAACTCTTGAAACTTACTTTCGTTACTCAATTATTTATTTCTTAGTAAAGATTCAATTTTTTCTGTAGATTGAAAATAATCTGTTTTTTCTACTGCGGCTAACTCTCTTGCTAATCTTTCTATAGCTACCTGAAACATTTGTCTCTCACTATATGATTGTTCAGACTGAGTATTTTTTCTAAAAAGATCCCTAACTACTTCTGCAATTTTAATTGGATCTCCAGAAAATATTTTAGTATCATATTCTTGGGCTCTTCTGCTCCACATTATTCTTCTTATTTTTGGTTTTAATTTTAAAGTTTGATAAACTTCTTCAATAACTTTTTTTGTTGATATTTTTCTTAAACCTACCTCTTCTTGTTTTTCAAGAGGCACCCTAATTGTTAATTTAGATTGCTCCATTTTAACAACATAAAACATTGTTTTGATGTTAGCAATTTCCATAGACTCAATTTTGATTATTTCACCAACTCCGTGTTTTGGATAAACTACAGTTTCTCCAGTTTTAAATTCTATTTTCTTTGGACTCATTAATTACTTTCCTGGTTTATCACTAAAATGATTTTCATATTTATCTTTAACATTTTCCCATTCTTTTGCATCACTTGGTGGTTCTTTTTTTTCTGTAATTACTGGCCATATTTCTGAATATTTTCTATTTAATTCAGCCCACTTTTCCATACCATCTTCTGTATCTGAATGAATTGCGTCAATTGGACATTCTGGCTCACATACTCCACAATCAATACATTCATCTGGATGAATAACAAGCATATTTTCTCCTTCATAAAAACAATCTACAGGACACACATCAACACAATCCATATGTTTACATTTAATACAATTTTCATCTACTACATATGTCATTACAAATTAATTTTTTTACTAGCTCTTTTTTTTGCATTTCCACACTCAACATCAGAAATGTATAATAATCCGGCCAGCCTCCTTATTAAATTAGTTTCAAAGTCGTGTACTTTGTTATCTGATAGAATTACTTCCCAGAGAACCTCAATTAATAATACTTTCTTTTCATCAGAAAAAGACTTGTTTAATTTAGAAGTATAAAAATACAAAGAAAGAGAATTATCCTTATTTTCAAGTGCCCTTGATAGACTTTTTTCTACAAGATGTGGATCTTCTTTAAAAATATTAATTAGACTAGATGAAATTTTGTTTATTTCATCCTGTGATATAATTCCATCAGTATAGGCTGCTTCAATCATAAGTCCAGATAAGATATCTATATCTTCATTTCTTTCTTCTTCAGTTGTATCAGAATTAGAAAATATACTTTTTAGAGATTGTAACAATTTGTGCCCTTTTTTTTAAATTTCTTTAAAGTAGTTTTTCCAAAACTGCAAAAGGAGAATTAGGATCTGCAGATTTTTTATTATTTTTTTTTGGTTTTTTGTTATTAGATTTTTTACTTAAATTTATTTTTTTTGGTTTTGATTTAGTTAATTTTGATAACTTTTTTGTTTCATTATAATATAGATTTCGATGATTATTGAGTTCTAAAACACCAAATCCACAAAATTTCAAAATATCCCTTATCTGTTCACTATTACATCCTATTGGATTCATTAAATCAGATGATTCAAGAAATGGGCCTATTTTTATTTTTTGTCTAGCTATAAAAAATACTCTCTCAAAAACATCCACTCGTATGCAAAAATTATTTAAATTTAAATAGCCAATCGCAGACCAATACTCTTTTTTCATTTTTTTATCAGAAAAAAAAGATACTCTTCCATCTTTAGGAAGAGGTGGGGGACCATCCATTAAATAATTATTATATACACACCAAAGTAAAGCAGATAACTCCATAGATGTTTTTTTTAAAAAATTTGGAACAAAAAAATATTTTGCTCCTGTTCGAATTCCTAGTTTTGAAAGCACCTGCTTGTCTTCAAGAGATATATTTTTTAAAAAATCATTAAATTTATCAATAGGAGTTATGCCAAGATTTTCAAAAACATTAAATTGAATTGCTCTTAGATTTTGAGAAATATTATTATCTATATTTTCTTTTACTGGCCATAACTTAGTTTTTATTAATTCGTCTATCCATTTTTGCAATTTTGCAGAAATTAATAACTTTTTTTCAGTACTAAGATATTCACTATTTAAAGCCTCTGCTATTGGAGAAATAATTGAAGACCCTGAAATCAATTTTCCAATTTGCTCATTACCCCAAAATATTTTAACATTTTCATTTAAATTTATTTCATTAATATTCCCTAAATTAATTGAGTCATTTGGGGCATTTAAAAATTTATTAATTTTTTCTTCAATCATTAATCTAGCTGATTTTTTTACATGACTTAAAGAAAAAAGAGAATGAGAAATTTCATCTTTATTTAATTTTAAATTAAAACCCTCAAAGTATCCATATTTAACATTGTTAATAGTTAATATCTTGCCATTATTGCTTGTTAAATCCTGGTTTATTTCAGCATTATTGGTGTTAATAAAATATTTAGAAGTAGTATCAACGAACCTATTTGTTAATCCTTGATGCAAATTATCAGATAAATTATTTTCTATATTTTTTGTAGTTTCTTGCCAGTATTTTTCGTTATCTATCCAGTTTAAATGATTTGAAATATAAGTCCATGTTCTAATTTGTGATATTTTTGAAGACAATTCTTCTATACCGCCATTAAAATTTTCTAAGACTAAAATATTTTTTTCAAGCCAAATTTTTGGTATTTTTTCGTTTTTAACTAGGAGTAAAAAAATTGTTTTTAAAAATTGAAGATAAGAGTCGTTAAATAATTTTTGGAAGTCAGGAATTCTACATACATCCCACAAAAGTTTAATTCTGTCTTGGCTGGTTAATAATTTTTTAATATTTTCATCATCAATCATGTATCTAAAGTTTAATTCATCAGAAGCATTTTTTTTATGAATAAAATAATTTTGAACAGGAAACTGCTTTAAACTATTTATAAAATTATCAATATTTGTAAAATCTAGTGTTGTATTGCGCCAATATACTTTAGTTATTGGATCAAAATTACTGTCTTCAATATTATTAATTGTTTTTAAATCTAAAATCCCTGCATTTTTTAATATTGAAAAAGATCCATTATTTTTATGTCTTCCAGCTCTTCCTGCTATCTGACCTATTTCATTTGAATAAAGATTTCTTTTAAATCTTCCATCAAATTTCTCAAGTGAAGAAAATGCAACATGATCAATATTTAAGTTTAGTCCCATTCCTATTGCATCAGTTGCAACTAAATAGTCTACTTTTTTTTCTTCATATATTTCAACCTGTGCATTTCTCGTTCTTGGACTAAGTGATCCCAACACTACAGCAGCACCCCCTCTGTGTGATCTAAGATTTTCAGCTAGTTCATAAACTTTATTAATATTAAAAGCTATTACGGCAGTCCTGGGTTTTAGTTTTGAAAAACTTTTGTTTGATATAAAACTAAGTTTAGAAAATCTATCCCTTAATTCAATTTTTATTCTTGGAAATATTTTTATCAATAATGATTTTATCGTTGAGGATCCTAAAAAAATTGTTTCTTGCTCACCTCTAGTATTCATCATATGTTCAGTAAATATATGGCCTCTTTCATAATCAGAGGCTAACTGAATTTCATCTATTGCAACACACTCAACATTTAAATTTTTAGGAATAGACTCTACAGTACAAAAAAAATATTTTGCTTCTTTGGGAACAAATTTTTCTTCACCTGTAATAAGTGCAACTTTATTTATTCCTTTTTGTTTAACAGCCTTATCATAATTCTCTCTCGCTAATAGACGTAAAGGAAAACCAAATATACCAGACTGATATGATAGGAGCCTTTCAAAAGCCAAGTAAGTTTTTCCAGTATTAGTTGGGCCTAGTATGGCTACTAAGTTACCATTGGTATCTATCACCTAAATTATGATGCTTTTTTTAAAATTGAATTTAACACGTATTGTAAAATACCACCTTGCTTATAATAATCTAGTTCTTTAATTGTATCTATTCTAGAAAATAAATTAATAGTTATTTCTTTATCAGACTTAATTTGACATTCTAGTTCTGAATTCGGAGACATATTTTCTAATCCTTTTATTGTTATTATTTCGCTTCCATTTAATTTTAAAGATTCTTTGTTTTGATTATTAATAAACTGCAAAGGCAAAACGCCCATACCGATTAAATTTGAACGGTGTATTCTCTCAAAACTTTCTGCAATTACTGCTTTTATTCCTAGTAATTTTGTTCCTTTTGCCGCCCAGTCTCTAGATGAGCCTGTTCCATATTCTTTGCCTGCAAAAACTACTAATGGAATTTCTCTTTTTGCATATTCTGTTGCAGCATCGTAAATTGGCATTTTTTTATCAGTTTCAAAAAATTTTGTAATACCACCTTCTGATTCAGGTATTATCTCATTTTTTATTCGTATATTTGCAAAAGTGCCTCTCATCATAATTTCATGATTACCTCTTCTAGAACCATAAGAGTTAAATTCTTCCCTTTTAATTTGTCTCTCATAAAGGTATTTTCCAGCTGGACTATCAGGTTTAATTGCTCCAGCCGGTGAAATATGATCAGTTGTAACACTATCACCAAGTAATACCAAAATCCTAGCATTTACAATATCTTCAACTTTGTTTTCATTTTCATTAAAAAATGGAGGGTGTTTAATATAGGTACTTGATGCATTCCAAGCATAGGTATTTGCTGGTTGGCTTTTTATTGATCTCCAATTATCATCTCCTTCATAAATTTCTTCATATCTTTTTTTAAACATCTCTGTGGATATTGAGTTACTAACTATGTGATTTATTTCTGAAGATGATGGCCATAAATCTTTTAAAAAGACTTTTTCACCTGATTTAGCAATTCCAATAGCCTCATTAAATAAGTTAATATTCATATTTCCTGCTAATGCATAAGCTACAACTAGTGGAGGTGATGCAAGAAAATTTGCTTTGACTTCTTGGTGAACTCTGCCCTCAAAGTTTCTATTGCCAGATAATACTGAACAAACTGTCAAATTTTTATTATAAATTTCTTTTGAAATCCAATCTTCTAATGGTCCAGAATTACCTATACAGGTTGTGCATCCATAACCA
>CACKTS010000022.1 GCA_902603095.1 uncultured Alphaproteobacteria bacterium | reverse complement strand
AAAATCTTTGAAAATAATAATATTACTTCAGTTTTATTGACTTATGAAGGTCACCCATTTGAAAGATTAATTTATTTTGCCTCTAGTTTTTCAAAAAATAAAGTAAAAAAAATAGGTTATATACATATACCTTTTTCTTTTTACCAAAATACTGCTTTAATTAATCTAAATGAAAAGTTGAATCCTAATGTTGTAATGTTTGCAGGTGATAAAAGTTATGAAAATATATATTTTAATTTTAATGTAAAAAAAATAATTTATGGTTCAAGAAAACACATCAATTATTCTTTCAATGATTCTAAAAACCTTTTACAAAGTAATAAAAAATTTAATTTATTATTTCTTCCCGAAGGTATAGAAACTGAAGTATATGATTTTTTTGATTTAGCTTATAGTTGTTCAAGAAAATTTCCTAATTTTAATTTTATTTTAAGAATTCACCCTTTAATTAAAGAAAAAATTTTTTTAAAATTACAAAAAAAAATTGATAGAATATCAAATTTAATATTATCGGATGCAACAATTAAGGAAGATTCAATTAAAAGTTTGTATTCAATTTATAGAGGGTCTTCTTCTATTATCGAATCTATTAATTACGGTTCTCTGCCAATTTGTTATCAAAATAATGTTAATTTAAACACTGATCCACTTTATCAATTAAAAGAAATTATTAGAATTAGTAATAAAAATGAATTTTTCCATTTTTTATCTTCTAGTACTTCAAATAAATATATAAAATCACAAATATTTAACATTAGAAATTATTCTTCTTCTATTTTTACTAAGATTAATTATGATGTTTTATTTGATATATGATAAAGGAAATACCTGTTTCAATTGTAGTTACATCAATAGGTGAAGATATTCTTCTTGAAAATTTAAAAAATCTTACAAGTAAATATCCAAAAATAAATGAAATATTAGTTATTATTCCAGAAGAATTTAAAAAATCAGAATTCATTGATTTTGATAATGTCAAATATTATTTTACAAAATTTAAAGGTCAGGTAACCCAAAGAATTTATGGTTTTAAAAAAGCTAAAAATAATTATGTGCTCCAACTTGATTGTGATTGTTTTATTAGTAATTCAGATATTGAAAAAATGTATTTAGTATTATTGAATTTATATGGAACAAATTATGCAATAGCACCAGTTTATTATTGTGATAAATCAAATAAATCAATACATGAATTCACTGTTGGCTTTTGGAGTAATATTAAAAATATATTAACGTACTTTATATGTGGATCTAAATATTCTATCTTTAAAATGGGCACAGTGTCAAATATTGGCACTAACTATGGAGTTGATCCTAATTACATGTTTAATGATATATTTATTTCTGAATGGGTACCAGGTGGATGTGTAATGCATTATAAAGAAAATTTAATAACTCATAACTATTATCCATTTAAAGGAAAAGCTTATAGTGAAGATTTGATACATAGTTTTTTTTTAAGAAATAAAAAAATACAACTATTAGTTACAAAAAAATCTAAATGTTATACTGAGCAACCATTTGTGCCAAAAGAATTTTCTGAATTTAAGAAGTTTCTAAAAGTACAAAAATATTATTGGAAATTATTAAATAATAATAGTTATGTAAAATTTTATATTTGGAGAATTTTAAATTATTTAAGATTTATTGTGCAAAGATGAAAATAGGAATTTTGGGAAAATCTCAATCATATTTACCAGAAGCTATTGCATATAAAAAATATTTAAAAAAATTTGATCATCAAATCCTTATTACTAATAATTATGACGACATTAAAAATTATGACACTATGATTATGTTTATGGGTTTTTACCCCCAAAAAAGAAACGAAAATTTAAAATATATTCATGAATACAATAGTTTATCACTTCAACCATATGCACATTTAAAAAATAAATTAAAAAATTACTTGAACTTTAAACCTGATAAAAGAATTTTTTTGAATAATTATGTAAAATTTTTTTTTAATTTTAAAGATAATATTAGTTACCTAAATAGAGACATGGGATATGATATTAGCTTTAAAAATTGCAAAAAAATTATAAATAAAAAGATTGAATTTGATTTAGTTTATACTGGTTCTTTTGACAATAGGAAAGGTTTATTAGAATGTATAAAATATTTATCTAAATTTGGTTTTAAAATAGCATTAATAGGAAATATGAAAAATAAACTATATAATGAATTTAAAAAAATTGATAACGTAAGTCTTTTAGGTAAATTGGATTTAGATGAGATTATAAAAATTTTCAATATTACTAAATGTGGTTTAAATTTTACTCCAGATATTTTTCCATTTAACGTACAATCTAGTACTAAAACGATAGAATATTCTGCAGCAGGGCTGGGAGTTTTATCTAATAGATATATATGGGTAGAAACTTTTGAAAAAAGCAGAATTGCTAATTTTTTATATTTAGATCAATTAAAGAGTAAAGATCAAATATACAATTATAATTTTAAAAATGCATATGTAGATGATTTAATATGGGAAAATATTTTAAAAAAAAATAATTTTAAAGAATTTATAGAGAATTAATTATGTGTGGATTTGGCGGAATGTTTTTTTTTAATAAATTTAATAAAGAAGAATTTTATAAGATGTCAAAATCACTTAATTTTAGAGGCCCTGATAGTAATGGTCAATTTATTGATTTAGAAAGTAGTATTTGTTTATTTCATAATAGACTTTCAATTTTAGATTTAAGTGATGCAGGGAACCAACCAATGTCTAGTTTTTCTAAAAGGTTTTTAATTGTATATAATGGCGAAATATATAACCACAAAAATATTAGAAAAATTTTAAAAGATAAATATAATTTTGATAAATGGATAGGTCATTCTGATACTGAAACACTAGTAAATTCAATTGAGTTAAATGGCATTAAAGATACTTTAAATATTTGTGAAGGTTTTTTTTCATTTGCTCTATGGGATAAAAAAAATAAAGAATTAATAATTGCTAGAGATAAAATTGGCGAGAAACCACTTTATTTTGGATTTAATAATTCATCATTTTATTTTGGATCTGATTTATTCCCCTTTAAACATTCAAAAAATTTTAAGACGGAAATTGATAATAATTCCTTAAAATTATATTTTAAATTAAACTATATTCCAGCACCATTTACAATTTATAAAGGTATTAAAAAATTATTACCCTCTCATTATATGAAAATATCTTTAAATAATAGAAATCCTAAATTTGTAAAATATTGGGACCTTAATAACAATACAAAAATTAATAAAAATTATTCTGAAAAAGACTTAGAAAAAATTATTTATAGTAAACTTGAAAAAAATGTAAAAAAACAATTACTATCAGATGTTCCTGTTGGATCTTTTTTATCTGGGGGTCTTGATTCATCAATTGTATCTTATTTGATGCAAAAAAATTCTATAGATAAAATTAAAACATTCAATATAGCCTTTGATAATTCTAATTATGATGAAAGTAATTTTGCTTCAAAAATTGCGCATCATATTGGATCTGATCATAATACAATAGTAGTAGGAAATAATGATTTTGAAGATGCAATTTTAAATATTAATAATATATTTTCTGAACCCTTTAGTGATAGTAGTCAATTAAATTCATATATCATTTCAAAAGTAGCAAAAAAAAGTGTTTCTGTTATTCTATCAGGAGATGGTGGCGATGAAGGTTTTGCTGGATATAATAGACATTTAGTTGCAAAAAATTTATTTTTTTTAAATAAATTAATACCTACAAAATTAAGAGGTATTATTAATCAACTAATACCATATAGTTTATTAAATAATGATAACTCTTTTCTTTTCAAAATATTTGCTAAAATAAATAAAAATTATAAAATAAAAAATTTACCTCACAGATTGTTAAAATTAAATAAAACAATAACTTCAAAAGACTATGATGATATATATTTAAATTTTTTTGTTAATCATGTTTCAAATTTCTATAATTTTGATAATTTTGATAATAAATTTTTAAAGGAAAATATTAATTTAAATATTAATGGCCTTAATGATATTTTAACACAGGACATTAATTTATATTTATCTAACGATATTATGTGTAAAGTTGACAGATCATCAATGTTTAACAGCCTTGAAACAAGAATGCCTCTTGCAGATGCTGATTTTTTGTCATACTTAAATAGCATAGATTACTCAAAAAAAGTTGTAAAAAATAACCCAAAACATATTCTTAAAAATATATCTAATAAAATATTTCCTCAAGAATTAATCGAAAGACCAAAAATGGGTTTTGAAGTTCCATTAGATAAACTTTTAAAAAATAATTTTAGAGAATGGTCAGAAGATTTATTAAAAAATAGTAATTTGAAAAATTATGATTTTCTTATACCACAGAATATAAAAGTTGCTTGGGATGAATTTTTAAATGGTAAAAATCATTATCAGCATTATTTTTGGAATTTACTAATATTTTTAAATTGGAATAATAATTAATTATGTCTCCCTACATATTTATGAACATAATAGTTTCATTATTTTCATTTAAAGATATTTTTACACCTAAATTTTTAGACAAAATTTTATCTTTAATTTTACTTTTAATTTTGATTTTATTTACTGGTCTAAGATTTAAAGTAGGCGGTGATTGGGGACCATATGAATTAATTTATGATCAAATAAAAACAAGTAACTATAACTTTTTTACCTTTTTTAAAAATTTGGATTCGCTTTTTTATCTCTTGAATTATTTGGTTAGTTTAATTGGATTAAAACATGGTTTAATATTAATAAACTTAATTGTATCTGCATTCGTTTTTATTTGTTTTTATAGATTTATTTTTGCTAATTATTTAAACTTTACATCTTTCTTAATTTTTTTCCCCTATGTTGTTATTGTTTTAATGGGTTATACGAGACAGTCTGTTGTATTAGGTTTTCTCTTTTTAATTTTATCATTAGATTTGGATAAGAAAAAATTATCAACAATAATTTTAGCACTCATTTCTGGATTTTTTCATTTTTCAGGCTATTTCCTTTCTTTTATTATTTTCAATAATTTTACAAAAAAAATTAATAAAGATAGTAAATTTTTCACTTTTTTAATTCCTCTAATAATGTTTTTAATTGTAATGCTATTTATTTATTTTAATTTAGATCGCATTATTGACAAATATAATTATTTTCAAAAAAATTTTACTACGACAAGCTCTTTGATTAGGAATTTTCCCATATTCTTTTCATGTCTTTTATTTATAAATTTTAGAAAATATTTTAAAAATAATATTAAAAATTATAATTTTTACTTTAAATTATCAATCTTAGGAATATTATTATATTTTTCAACATTGTTATTTAGTACACTTTCAGATCGCTTATTAATATTTTTAATACCTTTATGTGTATTAGTTTTTTCAAAATTATTAAATTATTTTAGATCAACTTCTTTTAAATTTATTTATTTGTTTAGTTTAAATATATTCTTTGTTTTTTTCTTATTAGGTTGGTTTAATTTTAGTAATTCTGGAAGTAGTTGGTTACCATATGATATATTACTTGAGCCAAAACATAAATTTTTTAATTCATTTATAGAAGATGTTTTAACATTCGAATTTACTTATGAAAAAAATTAATAAAAAAATTTTTATTATATCTAATTCATATTGGAATTTATACAACTTCAGATATGAATTAATAAAAAAATTATCATATAGTTATGATATAACTTTATTAGGCAATTATGACAAAACTTATGATTTGTTTAAAGGATTGAATTGTAGAAAAATAGTTATTAATTTTCAAAAAAATAAAATTAATTTAATTTATGATTTTAAACTTTTATATAATCTATATAAAATATTCAAAAAATCTAAACCTGATATTTTATTAAATTATACTATTAAACCAGTCATATATTGTTCATTTTTACAAATTTTTTTTGATTTTAAAGTAATTAATACAATTACAGGTTTAGGAACTCTTTATTTAAAAAACAAACTACTAAAAAAAATATTTATTAATTTATATTATTTTTCACAAAAAAAAGTAAATAAAATCATTTTTCAAAATATAGATGATAAAAAATTATTTAATGATTTAAAAATTTCAAATAAAAAAAATTCTATTGTAATACCCGGCTCAGGTATAAATACAGAATATTTTAAAACTAATTTATACCCATCTAAGAAAATAACTAATTTTCTATTTGTAGGAAGATTAATTAAAGAGAAAGGAGTAATAGAGCTTTGTAATGCATTTAAAAGTTTAAATCCTAATATTAAATTTAAATTAACTATTGTTGGCTTAACTGATAAAAAAAATCCAGCAGATGTTTCTGATATTGTACTTGAAAATATTAAAGAAATGAAAAATGTTTCAATTGTTCTTAATGAATATGATATAAAAAAATATTATGAAAATTGCCATTGTTTAATTTTACCTTCTTATAGAGAAGGATTGTCAAAATCTTGTTTGGAAGCTATGTCCATGTCTCGACCAATAATAGTTAATAATGTGCCAGGTTGTAGAGATTTAGTTTTCAATGAAACTAATGGTTTAATATTTAATCTTAAAAATATAAATGATATTACTAATAAAATAAAATATTTTATTAATATAAGTACTGAAGATAAAATTAAAATGGGAAAATTTTCAAGAAAATATGCAACTGAATATTTTAGTTCAAAAATTATATTAAATAAGTATGAAGAAATTTTATTATAAAAAAAATGGAATATAAAAATATTAAAATAGCTATAATTGGCTTAGGATATGTTGGTCTACCTTTAGCTATTGAATTTTCAGGAAAATATAATGTAATTGGATATGATGTTAATAAAAATAGAATAAAAGATTTAAATCAAAATTATGATAAAAATTATGATGTATTAACTTCTAAAATTCTTAAAGCCAATAAATTGAAATTTACTAATGATATTAATTTTTTAAAAAATTGTAATGTCTATATAATAACAGTTCCAACACCAATATTTAGAAATAAAAAACCTAATCTGAATTTAATCAAAAGAGCTTGCAAAACCATTTCAAAATTTATTAATAAAAATGATGTTGTTATATTAGAATCTACTGTTTATCCTGGTGTTACTGAAGAAGTAATAGCTCCATTAATAGAGAATAATAGTAATTTAAAATTTAATAAAGATTTTTTTCTTGGATATTCTCCTGAAAGAATAAATCCTAATGATAAAAGAAATAATATTACTAATATTATAAAGCTAACATCAGGATCGAACAGAATGACAACTAATTTTGTTGATAAACTCTATAAATCAATAATAAAAGCAGGTACCCAAAAAGTATCTTCAATAAAAGTTGCTGAAGCAGCTAAGGTAATCGAGAATGCACAAAGAGATATTAATATAGCTTTTATGAATGAGTTGGTCTTTATTTTTGATAAATTAAATCTAGATACTTCAGAAGTTTTAAAAGCAGCCTCTACTAAATGGAATTTTTTAAATTTTACTCCTGGTTTAGTAGGCGGTCATTGTATTGGTGTCGATCCATATTATTTGTCATATAAGTCTAAATTACACGGTTATTCACCTTTAATTATAAATGCAGGAAGAAAAATTAATGATAATTTTGCAAAATTTATTGCAAATAAAGCTATAAAAGAAATGAAAAAGGTCAAAAATATTTCAACTTTTAAATTTTTAATTATGGGTCTTTCATTTAAAGAGAATTGTAACGATTTTAGAAATTCAAAATCAATAGAGCTTTTTAAAATTTTACAAAAAAGAGGAATTAAAACTGATTGTTTTGATCCTCTAGTAAATTCTAAAGAATTAAAATTAAATGTTGGAATTAATTTAATATCAAAATTGAAAAAGAATTATTATGATTGTATTATAATTTCTGTGAAACATAAAAATTTCAAAAAAATGGGAGAGAAAAAAATTAGACAAAGTTTAAATAATAATGGAAAACTATTTGATGTAAAAAATTTATTTAAATTTGAACCATTTAATATTAATATTTAATTATGTTATTTGTATTAAGTTTTTTCTCTTTTGTAATTATTTATTTTATTTTAAATAAATTAGCATTACAAATTAACCTAGTAGATAAACCTTCAATTAGAAAAATACATGAAGGTAAAATTCCATTAATTGGTGGATTAATTATATATTTTAATATCCTTCTTTTTATGCAGTTCTTAAATGTTAGTAATGATTTGTCTTGGGTAATTTATTCTACCTTAATTATAGTTTTTATAAGCACAATTGATGATGCTAAAGAATTAGGCGTAAACTTTAGACTCATCTCACAATTAATGTGTTGTTTAATTTTAATAGGTTATGGAATTACTATAACTAATCTCGGTTCTTTCATGGACACTTCATTTATTAAGACGGGCTATCTTTCAGTATTATTTACAGTTTTATGTGTTATGGGGTTAACAAATTCATTTAATTTTATTGATGGATTAGACGGACTATGCAGTTCACAAGTTTTAATTTCTTTATCTTCAATTATCTTGTTCTTGCACTTATCTGATAAACTGAATTTTTTTCAAGATTTATATTTTATTATATTTTTCTGTTTAAATATTTTATTTTTTATTATTTTGAATTTATCAAAAAAATATAAAATTTTCCTTGGGGATTCAGGAAGTTTATTTTTAGGTTTTTTTGTATCTTGGTTATTAATTATTATTTCTCAAAATTATGAAAATCTTTTTCATCCAGTTTTAACTATATGGTGTGTTACAATTCCAGTTTTTGAATTTTTCTCAGTTGTAACTAGAAGATCTATATTGGGTTTTAGTCCATTTAAATCTGACAGAAGACATCTCCATCATATTTTAGTAGACCTTGGCTTTTCTAATTTGAATGTTTTATTTTTCTTTATTTTTATAAGTATTATCTTTAATTTATTTGGATTTTACACATTTTATTTATTTGGACCTGCTCCTTCTTTATTATTTTATATTTTTTTAATGTTTGGTTATATATTATCTTCAGTATTATTTATGAAATCTAATAATTTATTTAAATAATAATTTTTAAATTCTACTAAGAGCACTTAACAATTTTTTTGTATCCTCTAAAGAATTATAATGTGTCATACTTATTCTTACCACGCCATCATTTGTATCTAATCCTAAAGCACTTAAGCATCTCCAAGCATAAAAATTGTCATTTCTTGTAGCAATTTTATTTTTAACTAATAAATCACTTAATGATTTTGAGCTCATTTTTTTACTATAAAAAGAAATTGTAGGAGCTCTGTTTTTTTTATAAATTTTATTTTTACCTATAAGTATTAAATCATCTCTTTTATTAATGTAATCTAAGATTGGATTTGCTATCTCTTCTTCATGTGATGTTATAAGTTGATTTACTTTTTATATTTTTTCTAAAATTGTCACTTCATTATTTCCAAAGTGATGATTATATACACTTAAAATATACTCATAGATCCCTGATAATGATACTAATTCTTCATGATTTGGCCCTCCAGGATTTATAGTATAAGGATATTGACCTGATAAAAATTCATGATTTTGATTTGGAAGTTTTTTTAATATTTCTTCTTTTCCGTATAATAAAGCTAGATGCGGTCCAAAAGTTTTATATAAACTGAAAGTATAAAAATCGACATTCAAATCCTTTACATTTGGGAAACCATGGGGAGCAAATGATACACCATCTCCAATAACTAACGCACCTTTACTATGAGATAAAGCAGATATTTTTTTTAAATTGTTTACTGAACCTACAATATTTGAACAATGAGTTACTGCTACTATTTTTGTTTTACTATTTAATAATTTTTCTAAATCTTCTAATTCTAATTCAGCTGTATTTTTATTCATTTTCCATTCTACAATTTTGGCACCTGATTCACTTAATCTTCTCCAAGGACTGATATTTGCTTCATGATCTTGATTAGTTACAATTACTTCATCTCCAGGACTAATGAAGCTTTTCAAGGCATTAGAAAGCACATATAAATTAATGGAAGTTGATCCTCCGATTAGTATTTCATTATTCTTTGCATTTATCATTTTTGCAAACAAATTTGTTGATTCGTCCATTTGATTGCCTGCAATTTTTGACATTGGATATTCTGCATAAGGCTGAACTTTATTAGAAATCATAAATGTATTTAATTTATTTATTACTGTTTGAGGAACATAGCTCCCACCAGCATTTTCAAAAAAAGACCACTCTTTACATGTGGGATCTTGAAATGCAGGAAATTGAGATCTAATATATTCAATATCAAGTTTTATGTTATTAATTGACAAAAATACTCCATTTATTAATAATATTATTTTATACATTTTTTTATATGAAAATTAATCAAAATTTTGATAAGTATAATAAAAAAATTTATTAAATAAGATCATTGATGAAATTAAATCACGAAAATATTAAAGAGGTTAAAAAAAAATTAATTTATCCATCAGAATTATTTATTAACGGTAAATATCAAAAATCAATTTCTGAAAAATCTTTTGAAAATATATCTCCAATTAATGGAAAAAAGGTTAATTCAGTTTCTTTTGCTCAAAAAGAAGATATAGATTTGGCAGTTAAAAAAGCTAGAGAAATATTTAATAAAGGAACTTGGTCCAATCTACCTCCTAATCAAAGAAAAAAAATTCTTTTAAAATTTGCACAATTATTAGAACGTGATCGTTTAGAATTATCTTTATTGGATACTATTGATATGGGAAAAACTATAAATGATACTTTTAATGCTGATTTGCCAACTAGCATTGACAATATTGAATGGTATGCAGAAATTATTGATAAATTGTTCGATGATATTTCACCAAGTTCTAGTGAATATATGGGACTGATTACTAAAGAACCAATAGGAGTAGTTGCTGCTATAGTTCCTTGGAATTACCCACTTTGGATGGCTATATGGAAAATCGCACCAGCTCTTATTACTGGAAATTCAGTTATTTTAAAACCAGCTGAACAATCTCCAATGAGTGCAATAAAGATTGGAGCAATGTTATCCGAAGCTGGATTGCCAGATGGTGTTTTTTCTGTCCTAGCTGGGGATGGTCCAACAACTGGCAAGTCATTATGTCTTCACAATGATATTGATTGCGTAGCTTTTACTGGATCTGGCGAAGTTGGTAAATTGGTATTACAATATTCTGGCCAATCGAACATGAAAAGAGTTCAATTAGAATGTGGAGGAAAATCACCTAATATTATTTTTGCTGATTGTGCTAATTTAGATTTAGCTGCGGAGGCATCTGCATATGCTATTTTTGGAAATCAAGGAGAAGTTTGTTCTGCAGGATCTAGATTGATTGTGCAAAAAGAAATTGAAAATGATTTTATAAAAAAAGTTTCTGAAATAAGTAAAAATATGCAACCATCAGATCCTCTAAATCCTAACTCTTTTGCCGGAGCTATAGTAAATACTGAGCAATTGGAAAAAATTGATAGATATGTAAATATTGGTAAAAAAGAAGGTGCGTATTTAGAAGTAGGTGGAAATATTACTATGAAAGATACTGGGGGCTCTTATTTTGAACCTACTATATTTAGAAATGTTAGCAATGATATGAAAATTGCGCAAGAAGAAATCTTTGGTCCAGTACTTTCCACTATTAGCTTTTCATCTTTTAAAGAAGCAATTTTAATTGCTAATGATAGCCAATACGGTCTTGCAGCAGGAGTTTGGACTAAGGATATTAATAAAGCAATAAAGGCCTCTAGGGAAATTAAAGCAGGAACTGTTTATATTAATAATTATGAAGAGGGAGTTGATTCAACAATTCCATTAGGAGGTTACAAACAATCTGGAATAGGTAGAGATAATGGTCCTCAAGCACTTGAAAATTATCTTCAAGTAAAATCTACTTGGATTAAAATAACTTAAACTTCTATATTATTTAAATAATTTAGCTTTGAGAGAACTTCATCTCTTTCTATATAATAACCTTGCAGATGTCTGTTACCAGAATTAGCATCAAACTTAGTTCTTCCATGCAATATTCTTCTATTGTCAAAACAAAATATATCTCCTGATTTAAGTTTAAATTTTATTTGAAATTTTTTATCATGAAGTTGTTTATAAAAATAAGTATAAGCATCATAAAAATTATTCATAATATTTGGCTCTAAATCTAGAGTACCCATTGCACCTAAATTGATTCTAATTTCTTCAAAATCATTTTGTTTATTTATCTTAATAATAGGTACTTTTTGTATTCTTATATTTTTTTGAGTGTAGTCACTATCTTTAAATATCACTTCATGATTTGTAAGTAGTTTAAACTTATTAATATCATTTAATTTTAAAAAATTAGAAACAGCAAATCCATCAACTGCAGTTGAGCTTCCTCCTTCCGCTTTGTTTACTAAGCAATGAAGAAATTGATAACCTGGAACATACTCATAATATGGAAGATCAGTATGATTAGCAAGAGCATCTGCTGTGTAGGCTTGATTATTTGGTTTTGGGATATTTTTAACTTCAAAAGGTGTTCCAAAAAAAGTTTCACGGTGATCACCAATTTTATTCAATATATTAAATGCTGAATTACTTTCAATTGGAGCATTTTCAACTATTGCAAAACCATAAGAATAAATTGTATTTAACCAGTTTTTAAATTGTTTATCATTTTTGAGTATCACATCATGTTCAAAAGTTACTTTTTTTATATTATTTATAAATTTCTTGTCCCAAAGCGTATAAGGAGATTTATATTTTTTAAGATTTTTTTCAGTATAACAGTTATTTCTTAGCCATTTTAAATCATAATTAGAAATATGATTATTTACTGACCATTTTAAATTTAATATTTTATCTGAATTTTTAAATTCAATTGGATTGATATCATTAGGAATTGTTAATATATTAAAATTTCTCATTTTTGTATCTTTATGAAATGCTGAAGGACAATTATCTCTTAACCAAATAAAATGATATTTGCTTATATGATTGTCATTCCATATTACTTCAAGATACTGACTTTTCTTATTAATTTTATAAATTTTATATTTATCTTGCATTTAAAATAACTTTACTATTGGCTATCATAACTTTAATTTTTTTAGAACTTTTTTTATGAACAAAAATTTACTTGGGATATTATTAATGACTCTTGGCATGTTCAGCTTAAGTGTTAACGATATAATTTATAAAAATTTAACAATGAATTTTCCTGTATGGGAAGCTGTTTTTTTTAGAGCATTTAGTGGATCAATCATCTCTTTGTATTTTGTTTATCATACAGGAATTGATTCAATTAAAACTAATAAACCAGTTAGACATTTTATAAGAGCCTTTTCAGCAGTAGGCTGTGTAGTTCTATATGTTTTTGGTATAAAATATTTATTGCTTTCTGAGAATATAGCCATAGCGCATAGTGCGCCAATAATTGCAGCTTTATTAGCTGTACCTATTCTTGGAGAAAAAATTGGCTTTCATAGAATTCTTGCAATTATTATTGGATTTATTGGTGTTCTAGTTATAGTGAAGCCTGGAACTGATTTATTTCAATTAAAATCATTATTACCAATTGGTTCAGCTATATTCATGGCCTCAGTATACTTGTCTACAAGGTCATTAATGAATACTGAAAGCAGTACCTCAATCGTATTTTATTATTCATTTGCACTACTTTTTACTTCATTAATTTTTTTCCCTTCAGATTTTGTTATTCCAGATACTTTTAACTTAATTCTTGCTTTAAGCCTTGGCGTAATGGGTTCTGTAGGACATTATTTTATGTCTCAAGCTGCAAGACACGCAGATGTTGCCGTAACATCTCCTTTTGAATACACATCCTTCATATTTGTAGGCATAATGGGATACTTATTCTTTTATGAAATACCCAGTAAATCTGTTGTTATAGGTGCTTTTTTAATTATTATTAGTGGTGTTTACGTTGCTTATAGAGAAAGAAAAAATAAATAATTGATATATATTATTCATTTAATTACCCAATAAATCTCTCATTTTTTATTAAATATAAGTTGTTTCTAAATAAATAAGCGATATAAAAATGAAATAATTAGGAGGAAAGAATATGAAATTTATTAAAAAATCGTTTCTAGTTCTATCTCTTTTATCATTTTTCTCCCTAAGCTCTTTTAGTGCAAATGCTTGTACTGTTAAAGTTGGAGATTTTGACTGGGATAGTGCTAACATTCATACTGCTATAGGTTCATATATTATGGAACATGGCTACGGTTGTGAAGTTGAAGTAACTAAAGGAAGCACAAATCCAATTTTAGCTGCTTTAATTGATAACCAACTTGATATTATTTTCGAACACTGGACTGACAACAACGTTGCTTTAATTGATCCAGAATTAGCATCAGGAAATTTAGTTGATCTAGGGATCAACACTCCTGCATCAGAACAAGCATTCTTTGTAGACAGAGCAACTTCTGAAGCTCATGGCATTACATCTGTTGATGATTTGAAAAAACCTGGTGTTTGGGAACTATTTAAAGATCCTGAAGATCCATCAAAGGGAAGAATTACAAGCTGTATTTCTGGTTGGACTTGTTACACAATTAATCTTGTTAAAATTATGGAATATGGTCTAGGTGACTTATATACTAACTTTGATCCAGGTTCTGGTGGAGCACTAGATGCTGCAATAGCTGGTGCATTTGCAAAAAACCAACCTATTGTTACTTATTATTGGACACCTACAAGTTTGATGGGAAAACCTGAAATTGATATGGTTCGTTTAACTGAGCCAGCTTATGATAAAGCTTGTTGGGATGCTATGATGGTTGTTGTAAACAAAATCAAAGCAGATGGCCCAGATGCTTATGAACCTTCTTGTGCTAACGAGTACAAAGATATGGCTTTAACTAAACTTGCTACTGGTAAATTTGCTGCTGATAATGCAGATATTATTAAATTTGCTGATGCTTATACTATTACTACTTCAGTAGTTAATAATATGTTAGCATACTATGTTGATGAATCTGGCGGAGACATGGAAGCAACTGCTATGCATTACTTAGAAAACCATTCTGAATGGGAATCTTGGGTTCCTGCAGATGTAGCTGCTAAAGTAAAAAGCTCATTATAATTAAATATAATTTTAGCCAGGATCTAATTGATCCTGGCTTCTAATAATTTAAATCATGAACAATATATCAAATCTTTTTATAAAAATTGCTTCGTCTATAATTTTTGTTTTACTTATTGTTTCTACTCATTATTTGTTAATACCTAAAAATATATTTTTTTTATTTTTAAAATTAATTTTTATAATACCAACTATTATGTTTATTGTTAATTTAGTAAACTTAATACCAAAAAATTTATTTTATCAAATTTCTAAAATTTTAGCTGCCATAGCTATGGTTGCTTTAATTGTTGTTAGTTATCTCTCATCTAAAAGAAAACCTGATAATGTTTCAGAACTATATACAGATTTTAGTTGGTTGATAAATTGGCCAAAATGGCTTGATACACCTTTTATGCATTGGATTAATAAAGGTTGGAGAAGTTTTATAGCAGACTATGGAGTAATATTTGATGCTATTGGTTACGGACTTCTAAGAGGATATACTGAATTAAAGAGTGTTATTGTTCAGGCTCCATGGCCTGTGGTTATAATAGGAGTTATAGCTATTACTTATTTTACTAGTGGTAGAAAACTTGGCACTACAGTTTTTGTTGGTTTCTGTACTTTCTTTATTGGATTTTTAAATCCTCGTTTTTGGGATAAGGCTATTGAAACCACTACTATGGTTGTTATTGGAATAGCTATTTGTATTGTAATTGGAATTCCAATAGGAATAGCAATGGCAAGAAGTGAAAAAGTTAGAAATGCAATTTTGCCAATTCTTGATACAATGCAGGTAATTCCAGCATTTTGTTATTTAATACCTGGAATTATTTTATTTGGTTTAGGAGCTATTCCTGCAATTATATCTATATTTATTTACGCTTGCCCACCATTAATTAGATTAACTGATCTAGGAATTAGATTAGTTGATAAGGAAGTAATAGAAGCTGCTAGGTCATTTGGAGCAAGTAAAAAACAAATGTTATTAGGTGTTCAATTACCTTTGGCTTTACCAAATATTATGCAAGGAATTAATCAATGCACAATGATGGCTTTAGCAATGGTAGTTATAGCTTCAATGATAGGAACTCGTGGTTTAGGTGATGAAGTCTTATTAGGATTGCAACAATTAAATGTTGGAGCAGCACTTGAAGCTGGTTTAGCTATTGTTTTATTAGCAATTGTGTTGGATAGAATGACTCAAGCTTATGGTGAAAAAATACAAGAACGTACTCAACCAACTAAAAAGAAAAAATAATCTATGCCAAAAATTGAAATCAAAAATGTATATAAAATTTTTGGAAATACTCCCACTGAAGTATTACCTATGGTTAAAAGTGGAGCCAACAAGGAAGAAGTTTTAGAAAAAACAGGACATACAGTTGGATTAGATAACGTGTCACTTTCAATAGAGGAGGGCGAAACATTTGTATGTATGGGGTTGTCTGGATCAGGTAAGTCAACTTTAATAAGACATTTAAATAGATTAATCGACCCAACTGATGGTGATATTATCGTGGATGGAACTAATATTATGGAATTAGATGAACAACAATTAATTGATTTCCGCAAACATGAATTGAGCATGGTTTTTCAAAGGTTTGGTTTATTTCCTCATAAAACAGTCATCGAAAATATTGGCTATGGATTAGAAATTCAAGGTAAAGAACCTGAAGAAAGAAGAAAACTTGCCATGATACAAATTGAGTCTGTAGGTTTACAAGGTTTTGAAGATCAATACCCAAGTCAACTTTCCGGTGGAATGCAACAAAGAGTTGGTTTGGCAAGAGCTTTAGCTACTAATCCTGAAATACTTCTGATGGATGAAGCTTTTAGTGCTTTAGATCCTTTAATTAGAAGTGATATGCAAAATCAACTTATTGAATTACAAGCAAAACTTAAGAAAACAATTGTTTTTATTACTCATGACTTAGATGAATCTTTAAGATTGGGAGATCATATTGGTATTTTAAATGGCGGTAGACTCGTTCAAGCTGGTACGCCTGAAGAAATTATAATGAGTCCTGCAGATGATTATGTGGAAGCATTTGTTAAGGATGTGAATAGAGCAAAAGTATTACGAGCTAAAACAGTTATGATCAAAGCAAATGAATTTAATTCAAATGAAATAAAGTTGGCAGATGTCTTAAAAGTTGATGAAGGATCTTATATTGAACAATTTCTGCCTAAGGTTCTGGCAGACAGATGTACTGTTATGGTTGTAGATAAAAAAGGAGATACTAAAGGGTACATTACTGAAAAAGAATTAGCTATTTCTTTAAGTAAAGACGGATATAATCAGAAATAATTTTAAATATGCTACAAATTTGGGGTAGAAAAAATTCCAATCAAGTAATTCATGTAATGTGGGCAATTGGAGAATTAAAAATTGAACATATTAGGTATAATGTTGGCGGATCATTTGGTGGCTTACAAAACGATGATTATAAAAACATAAATCCCAACATGCTTATTCCAACAATTAAAGATGGAAAACTGATATCAGGTTAATTTTTAGGATAGGTTAGGAATGTTAAAAAATAAAAAATTCATAATTTCTGCTGCTGGTGATGGAATAGGTCTCAAAATTACTGAATCAATCATTGAGAAAGGTGGCATTGTATATTTAACTGATATTGATGAACAAAAAATTAATAAAATTAATAATAATAAAAAATTTAATAATAAAATTTTTGCAACACAACTTAATGCAAATAATTATGAAGATGTAAAAAAGTATTTTTTATCCCTTAAAAAACTAAAAAAGATTGATGGTCTAATTAATAATATAGGCATTGCTGGACCAACAAAATATTTAGAAAATATTTCAAATGAAGAATGGGAAAATACTCTAAAAACTAACTTAAATAGTCATTTTTATTTTTCAAAATTCTCTATTCCTTTTTTGAAAAAAAATAAATCTGGCTCAATTGTTAATATTTCATCAACAGCTGGGTTATTTGGTTTTCCTCAAAGAACACCTTATGCTGCAAGTAAGTGGGCGATAATTGGATTAACTAAAAGTTTAGCTATGGAGCTTGGCAAATATAATATTAGAGTAAATGCAATTTGTCCTGGCTCTGTTAAAGGTGATAGAATGAAAAGAGTTATAAACTCTAAAGCAAAATTATTAAAGACTACCGCAAATAAAATACAAAAAGAATTTGAGTTGATGACCTCTATTCGCTCTTTTGTAACAAAAGAAGATATAGCATCTATGGTGGTATATTTATTGAGTGATCATTCAAGAAATATTTCTGGACAAAGTATTTCAATTGATGGCCATACTGAAAGAATGATTTAGTGAATCAGCGATTTGACTACATAATTATAGGGGCTGGATCTGCAGGATGTGTTTTAGCCAATAGAATTGCAAAAGATAAAAAAAATACTGTTTGTGTTTTAGAATCAGGACCTCAATCTAATTCATGGAAAGTCGATATGCCTAGTGCATTACTCTACACAATGCATGATCCGAAATATAATTGGAAGTATTACTCTGAACCAGAGCCATATTTAAATAATAGAAGAATTTTTTGCCCTAGAGGAAAAATGATTGGAGGATGCTCT
>CACKTS010000021.1 GCA_902603095.1 uncultured Alphaproteobacteria bacterium | reverse complement strand
TAGTATTTTTAATATATGTTTGACAAACTAAAGCATAGAATTTAATAGCCTTTTTCTTATGAAAGTAAAATGTTCATTAAAGACCGCTAAAACAAGGGATAAGGATTGCAAACTTGTTAGAAGAAAAGGTAGGATTTACGTTATTAATAAAAAAAATCCAAGAATGAAAGCCAGACAAGGCTAATAATTTTCAGCAATAAATTTTTCTGCTTCTAAAGCAGCCATACAACCCATTCCTGCAGCTGTGACTGCTTGTCTGAATATTTTATCTTTAACATCACCAGCAGCAAATATTCCTTTTACACTTGTTTCAGTACTATCTGCTTTTGTTATAATATAATTTTCTTTATCCATTTTAATTTGGTTCTTAAATAAAGAAGTTGCAGGATCGTGGCCAATGGCAATAAATGCACCTGTAGCATCTATGATCTTTTCATTTTCATTATTAACATTAATTAATTTTATTTTTTTAAGCGATAATGGTTCATCTGAACCAATAAACTCTTTTACTTTATGATCCCAAATAACATCTATTTTAGGATGATTTAATAAACGGTCTTGAAGTATTTTTTCTGCTCTTAGTTTATCTCTTCTATGCACTAAAGTTACTTTTGAAGCAAAATTAGTTAAATATAAAGCTTCCTCAACTGCACTATTACCTCCGCCAACTACAATTATATTTTGATTTTTAAAAAAAAAACCATCACAAGTTGCACATGCAGAAATTCCAAAACCTTTATATTTATTTTCTGATTCGATATTTAGCCAACGAGCCTGAGCACCAGTTGCAATTATTATTGTTTTTGACTCAAATCTTAAACCAGAGTCTGTAATTGCACCAAATGGCTTTTTTGCAAAATTTACTTTACTAATGATATCGTTATGAAATTCTGTTCCTACTTTAAGTGCCTGTTCTTTCATTTGTTCCATTAACCATGGTCCTTGAATAACATCACCAAAACCAGGATAATTTTCTACATCCGTAGTAATTGTAAGTTGTCCTCCAGGTTCTAAACCTGAAACCATATGAGGTTTTAAATTTGCTCTTGCTGCATATATTGCAGCAGTATACCCAGCAGGTCCTGAACCTACTATTAAAACATCTGTCGTAATTAATTTATTCATTAGTTAAATATTGGTCTATTTATTTAATTTTCAACTGGCCAATCAGTTTTAAATGCAACATAATTAATTTGAATACATCGTCTTTCTTTTTTTATCTCTTTTAATTCAAGACCATGCCAAGTGTCTTGTCCTGAAGAAAAAAAATAACCATTGTTGTGAGTATATTTTATTGTTTTAACTAACTTAAAATTATCGTCATATAAATCTGTTCCTAGATTATCTGATTCTTCATATGGATTAGCCCAGACCATCATTGTCATTAGTTTTTCAGGAATGTCTTTGTGGGGTTTGAGCCAAAAACCTTTTTTATCTCCTATGACTTCTAATCTTACATAAGATTTACTTAAATCTTTTTTAATTAAATCTCCTATTTTTCTATAAACTTCTTTTTTTTGAAGTTTTTTTATGACGTTTGTTAAATTTGGAAAATTACTTGAATTAGTCAAATCTAGAAATAATCTTAATTTTCCATCAATTCCATTTCCAGTGTGATCAGCTGCTCTAGTGCCATCATAAGCTCTATTACCATCAGGAATTTTTGTATAGGAAATTTCATCAATTGCATTTTTATCGAGACATTCTTCGATTTCCCAATGTTCAAATGGAAAATCAGAATGTTTAATATTTTCAAGATTCATATATTTTCTTCTATTATTCTTTTTTTAATAATACTACCAATTCTTTCTGATTCATTCAATGGATCGTATGACCAATTTTCTAATCCTTCAATATT
The DNA here is from genome assembly GCA_902603095.1 of uncultured Alphaproteobacteria bacterium. Taxonomy (GTDB): domain Bacteria; phylum Pseudomonadota; class Alphaproteobacteria; order HIMB59; genus CACPNW01. Next base: position 17,163 of record CACKTS010000021.1, on the reverse strand, counting down.
TTCTAATTCACGTGTTATCCCTAGTTTAACAAACTCTTTGTGAAAGCTTGATATTCTTTTACTTTTTCTTTTAAAAGGTAAGTGGTAAATGTAAATGGGCCTGCCAGATATTGCAGCTTCACTTATCATGGAAGTAGAATCTGAAGTAACAATAAAATATTTGGAATTACTTATTGAGAATTTATATGGATTCTCTCCATTGCCTGTCCATATAGAAGCAGTATCACTTAATTTATTTAATAATATATCTTTTATTTGTTTTGATGTTCTTCTTGATGTAATTACAAGAATTTCCAGTCCTAAATTTTGTTTTTTTATTTTTAACAATTGATTAGATAATTTAATTGCTTCATTATTATTAAAATAATAATGTTGGTTATCTCCCCCAATAATACAAGTTAATAGATTTTTATTGGAAGAGTTAATACTTTTTTTAAAATAATGTAAAGCTCCTACTGAATTTATAATATTACTACCTTTTTGATTGTCATGATTAGGTGATACAATAAAATTAAATTTTTTTGATGATATTTTAGGATTTTGAATATGGATATTTATGATTTTTTTATATTTTTTTTTTAAGTATAAGGATAAATATACACTTTTCCTTCCGCAAGAAATAATCATATCTGGTAAATCATCTTTGTGAATTTGATTCTTAAATATCCATTTAAAGATAGGTAAAAAACCTGGCTGAAGTTTATTCCAAGGAAAAATTAGATCTGCTTTAATTTCTTTTATATTAGAACTAAACTGATCTGCCAAACCCCTAACTTGAGTAACCATTCCCTCTGACCCATCAGTGACCACCCATATTTTAAATTTTTTAAAATTCAAATGTATTTTACTGATTTAATTGTGTAAGATTTTTGTCCTTTTGGACTGTTTATTTCTACTAAATCATCTACTGATTTGTTTATTAAGCCTTTAGCTAAAGGACTGTTAACTGACAATTTTTTGTTTTTTATATCAGACTCATATTCACCTACTATTTGATATGTAGATATCTCTTTTGTTATATCGTCTTCAATTTTCACTGTCGCTCCAAATTTAATTTCATCACCTTTTATGTTTTGAACATCAATTACTTCAACACGACTTACAGCACTTTCTAATTCAGCTATTTTTCCTTCAATTAAACTTTGTTGTTCTTTTGCATATTGGTACTCTGCATTTTCAGATAAGTCCCCATGACTTCTGGCCTCAGCAATAGCTTGAATTATATTTGGTCTATCTTCATTTAATAGTTTTTTCAACTCAGCTTGTAAATTCTCAAAACCTGATGCTGTCATTGGTATTTTATTCATATCTGTATGATCTTATATTTTTTTTCTAAGTCAATATAATTACATTAAATCTTGTAAACTTTTAACTTTTAGGTTGTTATTTTTCAAGTGTTCAATAGTATCAACTGCAACTTTCGCACCTGCAATCGTTGTATAATAAGGTATATTATAAGTCATTGAAGTTCTTCTAATACTATAACTATCTCTTATTGATCCCTGAGTTTTTGTTGTATTAATTACCAAATCTATTTCATTATTTTTTATTGCATTAACAATGTGTGGGTCTCCTTCTTTAACTTTATTTATAGTTTCTATTTTAATATTATTAGATTTTAAAAAATTAGCTGTTCCTCTTGTGGCTATTATAGAAAAATTTAAATCTTTTAGTTTTTTTGCTATTTGTAAGATAAATTTTTTATTATCATCATCAATTGATATAAATACTTTTCCTTTTTTAGGTAATATAGTGCCACATGCAATCTGGCTTTTTGCAAACGCAGACAAAAAAGTATCATCAATTCCCATAACTTCACCAGTAGATTTCATTTCAGGACCTAAAACTAAATCAACTCCATCAAATTTATTAAATGGAAAGACAGATTCTTTTACATTGTAAGTATTTAATTTTTTTAATTGATTTTTAGGTAAAATATTTTTCAAAAAATCACCTGTCATTACTTTAGCTGCTATTTTAGCTACTGGTATTCCTCTAGCTTTTGCTACAAATGGCACTGTTCTACTTGCCCTAGGGTTTACCTCTAAAACGTAAATATTATTATTTTTAACAGCTAATTGTGTATTCATTAAACCTATCACTTTTATTTCTTCAGCAATTTTAGAAACCCAATTAATAATTTCTTTTTGAATTTGTGAATTAATTGAATAAGGGGGTAAAGAGCATGCACTATCTCCTGAATGTATACCAGCTTCTTCTATGTGTTCCATTATACCAGCAATAAATATTTCACCTTTGCTATCTCTTATTAAATCTACATCTATTTCCGTTGCGTTTTCTAAATACTGATCAACTAAAATTACATTATTAGATGAAACATCTAGAGCATTCTTAGTAAAAGTTTCTAGATGTTTTTCGTTGTAGGCAATTTCCATTGCTCTACCACCCAAGACATATGAAGGTCTTACAAGTACAGGATATTCAATTTTTTTTGCAATATTAATTGCTTCTTCTAAATTTTTTGCAAAACCATTTTTGGGTTGTTGAATATTTAATTTTTTTAAGGTTTCACTAAACCTATCTCTATCTTCTGCTAAATCAATTGCTTCAGTTGTGGTACCTAGAATTTTTACACCTGCTTTTTCTAGTTCATTTGCTATTTTTAATGGAGTTTGACCTCCAAACTGAACAAATACTCCTAAAACATCTCCATTTGTTTCTTCTTTTTTATAAATTTCTAGAACACTTTCAGTAGTAAGAGGCTCAAAGTATAATCTATCAGCAGTGTCATAATCAGTTGATACAGTTTCTGGATTGCAATTTATCATTATCGTTTCTATACCTTTTTCTTTCAAAGCATAAACAGCATGTACACAGCAATAATCAAATTCAATACCTTGTCCTATTCTGTTAGGACCTCCTCCAAGGATTATGACCTTTTTATTTGTTGTAGGACTTGATTCACAAAATGGTTTGTTTTTAAAATTCCAATCATAGCTAGAATAAAGATAAGGAGTTTTTGATGAAAATTCACCTGCACAAGTATCTACAAGTCTATATATTGGTTTAATATTTTTATTATGTCTTAATTCTCTTATTTCTATTTCAGAACAATCTTTTAATTTAGCAATCTTTTTATCTGTAAAACCATTTTGTTTTGCTAATAATAATAATTCTTTAGAAATTTGATTAACTTTAATAAATTCTTCAATTTCAACAATAGACTTTAGTTGGTTAATAAACCAATTATCATATTTTGTAATATTATTAATGTCTTTAGAGCTAATGCCTAATCTAATAGCATGACCAATCGTCAAAAGTCTTTGTGATGATTGTATTTTTAAATCATTTAGAATACTTTCTTTATCTAATTTTATATTTTGCGGAATATCTAGTCCATCTAAGCCATATTCAAGTGAGCTAAAACCTTTTTGAAGACTTTCATTAAATGATCTACCGATACTCATTGTTTCTCCTACAGATTTCATAGAGGTAGTTAAATTAGAGTCAGCTCCATTAAATTTTTCAAATGTAAATCTTGGAATTTTTGTAACTACATAATCTATTGTTGGTTCAAAACTTGCTGGAGTAATTTTTGTAATATCATTTATTAATTCATCTAATGAATAACCAATTGCTAGTTTAGCTGCAATCTTAGCTATAGGAAAACCTGTAGCTTTAGATGCCAATGCAGAAGATCTGCTAACCCTAGGATTCATTTCAATTACATTGATTTCACCATCTTTAGGGTTAATTGCAAATTGTACATTTGAACCACCAGTATCAACTCCAATTTTTTGTAAGACTTTAATACTTGCATTTCTCAAGATTTGGTATTCTTTATCTGTTAAAGTTAGAGAGGGAGCTACAGTTATACTATCACCAGTATGTACACCCATTGGATCTATATTTTCTATTGAACAAACTATTATACAGTTGTTTTTATTATCTCTAACAACTTCCATTTCAAATTCTTTCCAACCTGATACTGATTTTTCAATCAAAATTTGGTTAGTAGGACTTGCATTTAAACCTCTTTGACATAGTTCAACAAATTCTTGATCATTATATGCGACTCCTCCTCCAGTACCTCCTAATGTAAAACTTGGCCTAATAACTAATGGTAATTTTAGTTTTTTCTTAACCTCTATTGCCTTTGATAACTCCTCAACAATAATACTTTCAGGACATTTCAAACCAATTTCTCTCATTGCATCTTTAAACTTTTGTCTATCTTCTGCCAGTTCAATAGCTTGTGGATTAGCACCAATCATTTTAACATTATGTTTTTTTAAAATACCTGCTTTATCAAGCTCCATGGAAACATTTAAAGCAGTTTGACCACCCATAGTTGGCAACAATGCATCTGGCTTTTCTAATTCTATAATTTGCTCAATAAAACCTTTTGTAATTGGCTCTATATAGGTTTTGTCTGATAAATCTGGATCAGTCATAATTGTTGCAGGATTGGAGTTTACTAAAATTATTTTATAACCTTCTTCTCTAAGAGATTTGCATGCTTGAGCCCCAGAATAATCAAATTCACATGCTTGACCAATAACTATAGGACCTGCACCAATAATTAAAATTTTTTTTATGTCATTCCTTTTAGGCATGAGCATCTATCAATTTATAAAACTCTTCAAATAGGTAAGAACTGTCATGCGGCCCAGGACTTGCCTCAGGGTGATATTGAACACTAAATATAGGAAGATTCTTATGTTTTATTCCTTCATTTGATCCATCAAATAATGAAATATGAGTTTCGACAATATCATTTGGTAAGCTTGATCTATCAACTTCAAAACCATGATTCTGTGAAGTAATTTCAACTGTTTGATTATTTAGATTTTTTACAGGTTGGTTAGCTCCTCTATGACCTTGATACATTTTTTTTGTTTTAGCTCCTAAAGCTAAGCTAATTATTTGATGGCCCAAACAAATGCCAAAAATAGGTATTTTTAATTTTATAATATTTTTTATTGTAGGAAGTATAATTTTTGTTGTAGCATCAGGATCGCCTGGACCATTAGATAAAAAAATGCCTTTTGGTTTTTTTTCCATAATTTCATTTATGTTAGAGGTTGCAGGTAGAATACTTGTTTCAAAATTTAACTCATTGAGGCTTCTTAAAATATTTTGTTTAATACCAAAATCTAGACATACAACAGGGTAGTTTTTTGTAGGTTTTTTTATAACATTAGTTTTCCACAAACCTTCGTCCCAATTATATACTTTTTTAGTAGAAACTATTGTAGCAAGATCTAAATTTTCTAAACCCTTCCATTCTTTTAATTTTGTTTTTATTTCTTCAAAATTATTTTGATCTTCTCCAAAATTGATTAATGCAACTTTTTTTGCACCTTCATTTGATAATTTTCTTGTTATGTATCTTGTGTCTACACCTGTTATTCCAGGAATATCATTATTGTTTAAAAAAGTATTTAGACTATCTTTAGCTCTCCAGTTTGAATAATTACTAATTGCTTGATTAATTACACATCCTTCTGCATAAATTTTATTAGACTCTAGGTCTTGATCATTTGTACCTACAATACCTATATGAGGAAAAGTAAAATTAATTATCTGTTTTGTATATGAAGGATCAGTCAATGTTTCTTGATAACCAGTTTGAGAAGTATTAAAGCATAATTCTGCTATAACAGATTTATTTACACCAAGACCATTGCCCCATAAAATCTCACCGTCATCAAAAACTAAAGCAGCTGAAATTGGACGTAAGTGTTGGTTTTTAAAATTATCCTTCAGCATTATTTGTTCAGAAATGATGGATTACTAGGCATTTTGAAAACTTTAGTCAAGGATTAGTTGAAATTAGCAAGAACAGTTATATTATTAACTAATTTAATATTAATCGATTCTAATAAGGCAGGTATTTATGAGTTTAAGAGAATTAATTGAAGAGGATTATAAATTATCAATAAAGGAAAAAAATCAAGATAAAACTAACACTCTTAGATTAATAAAAAGTGCAATAAAAGATAAGGATATTTCTTCAAGGTCAGAACCAAATAAACAAGCTATTAGTGATAATGAAATATTAACATTAATGCTAAGTTTAATAAAACAAAGGAAAGATTCTATCGAGCAATTTGAAAAAGCAAATAGAGATGATTTAATAATAAAAGAAAAAAATGAAATTGAAATTATTAACAAATATTTGCCAAAACTAAAATCTGAAGAGGAAACAACAACTATTGTTAGTCAAATAATAAAAAATAATAATTTTGAAAGTATTAAGGATATGGGAAAGTTAATGGGATTGATTAAAGAAGAATATGCTGGAAAAGTCGATATGGGATTAGTTGGAAGAATTGCTAAGTCTAAACTAGGTAATTGATGGCATTCAATAAGTTTGATTTAGATAATATAAAATCAAAGATTTCTATATCAACAGAATTAGAAAAAAAGACTAAGCTGATTAGAAAGGGTAAAGATATTTGGTGTTGTTGCCCATTTCACAATGAAAAAACACCATCATGTAAAATAAATGATGATCTAGGCACTTTTTATTGTTTTGGTTGTGGAGCCAAAGGAGATATATTTACTATCTATCAAGACCTTTTTAATTATACGTTTTTAGATGCTGTAAAAGAATTGGGTGAAAGAGCAGGTATAAAGATTAAACTCGATAGTAATTTTAGTAATAAAGATAACGATAATATTTTAAATATTTTAGAAATATCAACCAAGTGGTTTGAAAATAATTTAAAGTTAGATGAAAATGAGTGTTCAAAGTATTTAAAAAAGAGATTTTTATCTGATGAAACGATTAAATTATTTAGACTTGGCTATTCATATAATAAAAAAAATTCTCTTTATGAATATTTAAAAAGCCTATCCTTTAGTGATGATGAAATATTAAAAAGCAATCTTATAAAAAAAGATAAAAATAACAATTTAAAAGATTTTTTTTATCGTAGACTAATTTTTCCAATAATCAATTTACAGGGCAAGGTAGTTGGTTTTGGAGGAAGAGTATTAGATAATTCTAACCCAAAATATATTAATTCACCTGAGAGTAATTTCTTTAGAAAAAGAAACCTACTTTATAATTTAAATTTAGCAAAGAATATTGCAAGGGAGAAAAAAAATTTATTAATATGTGAAGGTTACATGGATGTAATATCATTGTATCAAAATAATATAAAAAGTGTTGTAGCACCTTTGGGCACTTCTTTTACTGAAGATCAACTAAAGCTTGCATGGAGATATGCAGATAAACCAACAATTATGTTTGATGGTGATGAGGCAGGAAAAAGAGCATCTTATAAAGCAGCTTTAATGTCACTTCCTTTTTTAATCCCAAATAAATCAATACAAATAATTAGTTTACCTAATAAGGCTGATCCTGATAGTTATTTAAATAATGGATTAAAGAAAGATCTAATAAATCTTTTGAAAAAACCAAAGAATTTATTAAATTTTATATTTGAAACTTCAAGTAATGGAATTGCTTTTAATGATGCAGATCAAAAAATTAATTATGATAAATATTTAGATGATATAATAGGTAGTATTAAGGATAAGAAGATCCAATATTTTTATAAGAGTGAATTGAAATCTTTATTTTTTCATAAGTTAAAAAATTTGAATCAGAAAAGTATTTTTAAAAAGCCTATTAAAAATATAACTTCATTAAAAAGAAAACAGATCTATTCTTTTATTGCTGGTGCGATAAATCATAAAGAAGTTAGAAGTGAAATAGTTGCAACAATTTTAGATAATATAGAATTAGAAGAAACTGAAAGCAAAATTTTAAAATTGTTAAAAAATGAGGATAATAATCAAAATGAAAACATTTATATGCTCAAAATTTTCGATGATGATATCATGAAATATATTGAATCTAACATACTTCTGGACGGTATTTACAAACTTTTCCCATATTCTAGGGGAAATTATGACTCTAATCAAGCTTTAAAGGAAATAAAAGAATCCACGGAAAATTTAAATACAAGGCTTTCAAATTTGAAAAAAATAAATAAAAGCCTAAATACGTTTGAAAAAGACAATACCTCTTTAAATTGGGATGAGCTTCAGCAGATTTCAAAAGAGTTAGACGAAGATTATAAAGATAAATAATATGGCTAAAAAAAAAATAACTAAAAAAAAGAAAAGCGTTAAAAAAAAGCAGCTTAACAAAAAAAAGTTATTAAAAAAAAATAAACTTAAAAAAAAGAAAAGTGTTAAAAAAAAATCGAAAGCAAATGGTATTAAAGTAAAAAAACAAAAAACGCCAAAAAAAGTTATTAAAAAATCAAAAGGTAGACCAAAAAAACAAATACAAGAAAAAAAAACAGTTGATAAAGTAAAAAAAAATAAAGTAGAAAAAAAATCTTCAAAAAAAACAAAAAAAATAATTTCTTTTGATACTTATATTGAAGGTATTATAACTAAATTATTAAATAAACATAAAGTTGATGGAATTTATACTAGAAAAATAATTGAAAAAGCAGTACCAAAAAAATTTAGAATTGATGAAAATGTTTTAAAAGTTGAAGAATTTCTTAAAAAAAATAAAATAACTATAGTTTCAGAAGAAGAAGCAGCATCTCTTATTAAAGCAGCTAAAGAAGAAAAATCTAAAACTGATGGAGAGGGTGGAGATGAAGAAAAGAAACAAACTGGCAAAACAGATGATCCAGTAAGATTATATTTAAGAGACATGGGTGCTGTTGAGCTTCTAAGTAGAGAAGGAGAAATTGCTATAGCTAAAAGAATTGAAGCCGGAAGAGAAAAAATGATTGGAGCTATTTGTGAAAGTCCTATGACTATACGTTCTATTATTAATTGGAAAGACTCCATAAAAGATGGAACAATGCTTTTAAGGGATATAGTTGATTTAGAAGCTACCTACGATATGTCTGATATAGGAGAGACTAAACTTGATGACACTCTAAAATTAATTGAGGGCGCTTCAGAGAAAAAAGAAAAAGCTAAAGAAGAGAAAAAAAAGAAATCAGAAGATGATGAACAAGAAAATTCAGAAAATCAAAATGATGATGACGATGATGAGGATGGTTTAAATGTTTCATTAGCAGCTATGGAAGAAAAACTTAAACCAAAAGTACTAAAAGATTTTGATGACATAACAAAACTTTTTAAAAAATTACAAAAATCAAGTATGGATTTAATTAGTTCAGATAAAAAAAATACACCAAATTACCCAACTATTGAAAAGAAGTACAAAAAAATTCAAAAAGAAATGGTAGTTGCAATGAAAGCTGTTCATTTCAATTCTTCAACAATTGAAGCACTTATGGAATCATTATATGAATTAAATAAAAAATTGCTAGTTAGAGAAGGTAGAATGTTAAGAATGGCAATAAATGAAGGGATAAAAAGGGAGTCATTTATTGAAATGTATCTGACTTTTAATTTTGAAAAAAATTGGATACAAACTCTTTTAAATTTAAATAATAAAAATTGGGAAAAATTTATAAATAAAAATCATATTGAGATAAATAAATTAATTGAAGAAATCAAAGAAATTCAAGAAGCATCTGAATTACCGTTGTCTGAGTTTAGGAGAATAGTAAGCACTGTTCAACAAGGAGAAAGATCTGCAAATAGAGCAAAAAAAGAAATGATTGAATCTAATTTAAGATTAGTAATATCTATAGCAAAAAAATATACAAATAGGGGTTTGCAATTTTTAGATTTAATTCAAGAAGGAAATATTGGATTAATGAAGGCAGTTGATAAGTTTGAATATAGAAGAGGATATAAGTTTTCAACTTATGCAACATGGTGGATTAGACAAGCAATAACAAGGTCAATAGCTGATCAAGCAAGAACAATAAGGATCCCAGTTCATATGATAGAAACTATTAATAAAATTGTTAGAACAACAAGACAAATTATGGCTGAAATTGGAAGAGAACCAACACCTAATGAACTTGCAGATAGACTGCATATGCCTCTTGATAAAGTAAAAAAAGTTTTAAAAATTGCTAAAGAACCAATTAGTCTTGAAACTCCAGTCGGAGATGAAGAAGATAGCTCTCTTGGTGATTTTATTGAAGATAAAAATGCACTTATTCCTATCGAAGCTGCTGTTAAAAGCTCTCTAAGAGATACTACTACTCGTATACTTTCATCTTTAACCCCTCGAGAAGAGAGAGTTTTAAGAATGCGATTTGGTATTGGTATGAATAGTGATCATACTTTAGAGGAAGTAGGACAACAATTTAGTGTTACAAGAGAAAGAATACGACAGATAGAAGCAAAAGCTCTTCGTAAATTAAAGCACCCAACTAGAGCAAGAAAACTAAAAACATTTTTAGACGAATAATGAAGTTAACCCTTCTGGGAACTGGTTGTCCAAGTGTTGATCATAAACGTTACGGACCATCAAATTTAGTTACTTCAAAAAAAGCAAAAATACTAATTGATTGTGGCTCAGGAGTAACACAAAGACTTAATAAATTAAAAATTTCTTCAGCCAATATTGATGCATTATTATTTACTCATCTTCATTCAGATCATGCTGTTGATTTTTATCAATTAATAATTTCTTCTTGGCATTCGTATAGGATAAAACCATGGAAAATATATGGTCCAAAAGGCACAAAAAAATTTGTAAAAAAAATTATGGATTCTTGGTCTGATGAGAGAAAATTAAGAATATCTTATGAAGCAAGATCATCTGTAAAAGCTTTTGATATTGAAGTTACAGAATTCAAATCTTTAGGTAAAATTAAAATTAAAGATATAAATATTAGATATTTTGAAGTAGATCACAAACCTGTGAAATACGCATATGGTTTTTATTTTACTAACAATAATAAAAAATTAACAATCAGTGGAGATACTAGACCATGTGAAAATTTAATGAAATTTGCCCAAAAATCTGATGTATTATTGCATGAAGTTTTTATTGAAGGAGAAATAAAAAAAACAAATAAAATGCGAACGAAAAAAACATTACATAATGTACAAAGTTATCACACCACATCATCAGAAGTGGGTAAGGTTGCATTTATAACTCAAAGCAAAAAATTAGTTTTAACACATTTTGTTCCAACTAGATTTAATAAAACTAAATTAAAAAAAATAGTTAAAAAAGATTTTGGTAAGGATCCAATTATTGGCGAGGATTTACTTACTATCAAGATTTAAACTTTTTAATTTTTAATTGTATTCTGGAAGGTATTGCCCATGTGCTTCAATCATTTTATCAATCATAGAGTATATTTCATCAATGCTAAGATTTGCAGCTGTTAATGGGTCTAATAGTGCCGCATGATAAATATGTTCTCTTTTTTTAGTTAAAGCAGCTTCTGCTGTTAAAATTTGAACATTTATGTTTGTTCTCATTAATGCTGCCAAGTGCTCAGGTAATTTTCCAAACTTTTGTGGTAAATATCCATTAGAATTTACAGTGCAAGGAACTTCAACACAACAATTACTAGGTAAATTATCGATAAAATTATTATTCATAATATTTGCATTAATAGTAACCTCATTGTTATTAACAATACCATCCATTATGAAAGATGCATATTCATTGCTTCTTTTAATAGGTTGGTTATAAATTTGTGACATATCTTTTTCTAATTCAACCCAAAGTTCATTATTAATTTTGCAACGATCTATATATTCTTCAATTGGTATTTTATATTTCTCTACAATGTCTGGTCGATTTTTTTTTATAAACCAAGGAACGTATTCAGCAAAATGTTCGCTTGACTCTGTTACAAAGTAACCAAATCTTCTTAAAATTTCATACCTTACTTTTTCATGAAGTATTTTATTAGAATATTTAGAAATCTTTTTACTTCTAGAAGATAGTTTTTCATCACCAATTATTTTATCAGCAAGAATTTTTAATCTTGGATACAAATCTTCATTTTTACTTCCATTAGTTTTTTTTTCAAATTTGTGATAAAAAGCCATATGATTAATACCTGCGCATAAGTAATCAATGTTTTCTATATTTTCACCTAAATCTTCTGCCAACATTTCAGCTGTTCCTTGAACTGAATGACATAAGCCCATTGATTTAATCTCAGGAAAACTTTTATTTATAGCAATCATATTTGAGCACATTGGATTCACATATTGTAACCAAATAGAATTAGGACATATCTCGATAATATCTTTTGATATATCTAGCAACACAGGTATAGTTCTAAGACCTCTCATTATTCCACCTATTCCAAGAGTGTCAGCTATAGTTTGTTTTAAACCATACTCTCTAGGGATTTCAAAGTCTATTATAGTCGAAGGTTTATACCCTCCAACTTGAATAGTTGATTGAACAAAATCGGAACCTTTGAGAGCTTCTCTTCTATTTGTGAATGATTTAATTTTAATTTTAGCATCTAGCTTTGTTGAAATTACATCTAATAATTCATGAGATACTTTTAAGCGATGCTCATTGATATCAACTAAAGCTATTTCCATATTTTTAAATTTTTTAATATGTAGCAAATCTGAAACTATATTTTTTGTAAAAACACTACTTCCAGCACCAATAATAGTAAGTTTAATCATTTTATTACTGTCTTTATATTTTAAAAAAAAGAATATTACTTAATTTTTTTTTGTATATATAGAGATTTCTAGGGCTCTTAGCTCAGTTGGTTAGAGCGCCCCGCTCATAACGGGGTGGTCCGGGGTTCAAGTCCCTGAGAGCCCACCATTTTATTAAAAATTAACCTTTATTACTTTGCTATCTTGTGTATTGATAATTAATATTTTTTACAGGAGGAAAAATGAAAAAATTAATAACTTTAGTATTTTTATTTACCTCAACTGTAGTTTCTGCAGGAACACTGGTTGTTAACTCAAATCAGTCTGGAGAATCTTCAAAAGCTGCTTTTGATGCTTACGTTGATGCATTTAGAGCTGCTCATCCTGAAGTTACAGTTGTAGTAAATGAATTTGAACATGAAGCTTACAAAACAGCAATAAGAAATTTCTTAACAGCTGAAGCTCCAGATGTAGCAATTTGGTTTGCAGGTAACAGAATGAAATTTTTTGTTGATCAAAATTTATTTCAAGATGTTAGTGATGTTTGGGCTGACGCAGGCTTAAATGACTCAATGGCATCAACTAAAGGTGCTTTAACAGTTGATGGCAAACAATTTGGTGTTCCATGGGGTTATTACCAATGGGGAGTATATTATCGAAAAGATCTTTTTGATAATTTAGGATTAAATGTTCCTCGTAATTGGGAAGAGTTTAAGTGGGTATGTGCAATGCTTAAAAAGAATGACATAACTCCAATTACAATTGGTACAAAATTTCTTTGGACAGCAGGCGGATGGTTTGATTATCTTAACCTTCGAATTAATGGTTATAAATTCCATATGGATTTAACAGCTGGTAAAATCAGTTATGAAGATCCAAGACTTGATGCAGTTTTTGACCATTGGAGAGAATTAATTGATCCAGGATATTTTCTTGAAGATCATGCTTCATTCTCATGGCAAGATGCACAAGCTCCACAAATTAATGGTGAAGCAGCAATGTATTTGATTGGGAACTTTTATGTTCCAACATTAGAGAGTGCTGGTGTTGTAGACAAAATGGATTTCTTTCAATTTCCTACAATTTATAAAGGTGTAGGTGTTGCAGAGGATGCACCTACTGATACTATGCATATTCCTAGTGGTGCAAAAAATGTTGAGGATGCAAAAAAATTCTTAGCATTTATGTCTAATGCAGAAGCAGCTACTAATTGGGCTAAAATGGCAGGAATGTTAAGTCCAAATAAAAATGCAGATAAGCCAGAAAATAGGTTTTCAGTAATGGGAGCTAAAATGCTTGCAGCAGCAGATGATATTGCACAATTCTGGGATCGTGACGCAAATCCAGATATGGCAAGTGCTTCAATGGAAGGTTTCCAAGAATTTATGGTTAAACCTGATAGAGAAGATAAAATTCGTTCTCGATTGGAAAAAGAAAGAGAACGTATTCACGGTTCACTTTAAATTTTAAATTAGAGGCGGATTAAATTCCGCCTCTAAAATAATTAATTTAAATATGACTTTTTGGGAACGCAATCAATTAAAGTTGGCGCCTTTTTTATTTCTTGCACCAGCTATTCTAATTTTTTTAATTTATGTAATATATCCTATTATTGACTCAATATGGGTAAGCTTCCATGAATGGAATGGGATGGACAAAAATGGAATTAGAGGAAATGGAAACCCTAATTGGAGTTGGGTTGGTTTAAAAAATTATATAATTCTTTTTACTGATGATGAAGAGTTTTATGTTTCACTTTTTAATAATATTAGATGGTTGTTATTTAGTCTTGTTGCAATCCCTATTGGATTATTATTGGCTTTATTTGTAAATCAAAGAATTCTAGGAATGAGATATATAAAATCTCTTTTTTATTTCCCTTTTGTTATTAATGCTGTTGTTATTGGTGTAATTTTTACTTGGTTTTATAACCCAAAATATGGTGCCCTGACATATGTATTAAGTCTTTTTGGATTAGATCCAATTCCAGTTTTGGCTGATGAAAATTTAGCAACTTACGGTATTATAATAGCATCATTTTTTCCAGGAATTGCTTATACAATGATTTTATACATTACTGGACTTACTGGTGTTAATCGGGAGATGGTTGAGGCTGGTAGAATTGACGGTGCTTCAGGTTTTACTATGTTATGGCATGTGATTCTGCCGCAATTAAAACCAGCAACATTGATAGCAGTAGTTGTTACTATAGTAGGTTCACTTAGAAGTTTTGATTTAATAGCTGTTATGACTGCAGGAGGCCCATGGGGAAGTTCAGAAGTTTTAGCATACAAAATGTATCAAGAGTCCTTATTTAATTATAGAATGGGTTATGGTGCAGCCATAGCAACTATATTATTTTTAATAATGGATATCTATATTGCCTGGTTTTTATATAGATTGTTTAAAAATGAAAAGTCTGAGAAATAATGTTTCCCACACCTATTCAAAATTATTCCCTCAAAATTAACATTGGTTATAGACTTTTACTTATCTTTACACTTTTAGTTTGGTTACTTCCATTAATTGCAGTTATGTTAACATCTATTAGAACTTTCGAAGATGTTCTGGCGGGTAATTACTGGACGTTTCCAAAGGAAACTGCGTTATTTTCTAATTATGCAGCAGTCTTTGAAGGTGGAAAAATGGGAAGGTTTTTTTTAAATAGTTTGATAATAACTTTGCCAACAGTAATTGGAACATTATTTTTAAGTTCATTAGCAGGTTATTCACTTGCAATGCATAGATTTAAATTAAATCTTTTAGTATTTGCAATGTTTATTGCCGGTAACTTTGTTCCATATCAAATACTTATGATACCGGTTAGAAATATATCTATAGAGATGGGTGTTTATAATACACATATTGGTTTAATCATTTTTCATATTGCTTTTCAGACTGGTTTTTGTACTTTCTTTTTGAGAAATTTTATTAAAGAACTTCCATTTGAATTAATTGAAGCAGCTAGGGCTGATGGTGCAACTGAATGGACAATCTATAGAAAAATAATTTTACCTTTAATCATACCAGCATTAGCTGCGTTAGGAGTTTTAGAATTTACATTTATTTGGAATGATTATTTTTGGGCTTTAGTTTTAACACAAGGTGATACCGTTAAACCAATAACAGTTGGCCTAGATGTATTAAGGGGGCAATGGACAACAAGTTGGAATTTAGTTTCTGCTGGCTCTGTTGTTGCTGCATTACCGCCAGTAATTATGTTTTTTATTTTGCAGAAACAATTTATCCACGGACTTACTTTTGGAGCAGTAAAAGGTTAGAATCTCGAATAAAATATAGTATTCTGTAAATAAAAATAAATGGCCATTATATCACTTAGACAACTTTTAGATCATGCAGCAGAGAATAACTATGGCGTTCCTGCATTTAATGTTAATAATTTAGAGCAAATAAGAGCAATTATGGAAGGGGCAAACGAAGTTAGTAGTCCTGTCATAGTCCAAGCTTCTGCGGGTGCAAGAAAATATGCAGGTCCAAAATTTATAAAAAGTATGATGGAAGCAGCTTTTGAAGAGTTTCCTCAAATTCCAATTGTTATGCACCAAGATCATGGCGGATCACCTAAAGATTGTAAAGTCTGTATAGATCTTGGTTTTAGCTCTGTAATGATGGATGGTTCTTTACTTGAAGATCAAAAAACACCCTCTGATTTTACTTACAATATCAAAGTTACTAAGGAAGTTGTTGATATTGCTCATAGTTTAGGTGTGTCTGTAGAAGGTGAGTTAGGATGTCTTGGTTCACTTGAAACGGGTATGGGAGAAAAAGAGGATGGAGTAGGAGCAGAGGGTGTTTTATCTCATGATCAATTATTAACAGATCCTGAGGAAGCGGCAGAGTTTGTTAAATCTACTAATGTAGACGCACTAGCAATTGCTATAGGAACAAGTCACGGAGCTTATAAATTTTCCAGACCACCATCAGGAGATATTTTGGCTATAGAAAGAATTAGAGAAATTAATAATAAGCTACCTAACACACATTTAGTAATGCATGGTTCATCTTCTGTCCCACAAGATCTAATAAAAATTATAAATGAAAATGGTGGAAAGATTAAAGAAACCTACGGTGTGCCTGTTTCTGAAGTAAAAGAAGGTATTAAACATGGTGTTAGAAAAATAAATATAGATACTGACTTAAGACTTGCATCAACTGCTGCAATTAGAAAACATTTTACAAATAATCCCTCAGAATTTGATCCTAGAAAATATTTGCTAGACTCAAAAGAGTGGATGAAAAAAATTGTAATAGCTCGCTTAAAAGAATTTGGTTGTGCAGAAAATGCGAGTAAGATTAAACCGATTCCTCTTTCAATTATTGCTTCCCAATATAATTCTGGTGAACTTTCACCATCAATAAAATAAATGAATAAAATTCGCTGGGGAATAATTGGCCCAGGAAATATCGCTCATAATTTTGCTGATGCATTAAATCAAGCTTATTCAGGAGAATTAATAGGAATTGCAAGTAGAACGCCAAGTAAGCTTGAAGAATTTGGTAATAAATATCATATTAAAAAAGATTTTAGGTTTAATGATTATGATGCATTACTTGAGAATGAGCATATTGATGCAGTTTATATTGCAACACCTCATGTTTTCCATGCTGAACTTAGTATCAAGGCCGCAGGTAAAGGTAAACATATTTTATGTGAAAAACCAGGAGCAGTAAATTTCGCCC